>JBBSLV010000149.1:0-8566 GCA_038233535.1 Tepidisphaerales bacterium
CTCGATCTCCGGCTACGTCGCCACGGTCGACGTCACGCAGCAGTATCACAACCCCTACTCCGGCAAGATCGAGGCCGTCTATGTCTTCCCGCTCCCCGCCAACGCGGCCGTCAACGAATTCCTGATGACGATCGGCCAGCGCAGGATCCGCGGCATCATCCGCGAGCGCGCCGAGGCGGAGCGGATCTACAAGGCAGCGCGGGCGCAGGGTCACGTCGCGTCACTGATGACGGAGGAGCGGCCGAACGTCTTCACGCAGTCGATCGCGAACATCGAGCCGGGCAAACAGATCGACGTGAATGTGAAGTATTTCCACACGCTGGACTACGTCGACGGGTGGTACGAGTACGTGTTCCCGATGGTAGTGGGGCCCAGATTCAACCCGCCGGGGTCGACGGAGGGCATCGGCGCGGTCGGGCGCGGCGATCGTGGGAAGTCCGGGCAGTCGACCGAGGTGCAGTACCTGCGCCCGACCGAGCGCAGCGGTCATGACATTGCTCTCGCGCTCCGCATCGACGCCGGCGTGATCGTCGAGGCGCTGGAGAGCCGCAACCACAAGGTGAAGATCAGCAGGCATGAAAACGTCGCGACCGTGCAGCTCGACGACGCCGACACCATCCCCAACAAGGACTTCGTCCTCCGCTATAAGGTCGCCGGGGACCGCGTGAAATCCGCGGTGATGGCGCAGCGCGACGCGAAGGGCGGGGGATACTTCACGCTGATGCTCTTCCCCCCGGAAACGCTGACCGACCTCCCACGCAAGCCGCTGGAAATGGTCTTCACGCTCGATGTCTCCGGCAGCATGAGCGGTCAGCCGATCGAACAGTCCAAGGCCGCCATCCGCTACGCACTCACACACATGCGGCCCGATGACACGTTCAACGTCGCGCGCTTCGCGGGTTCCAGCGAGCAGATGGCGCCGCATGCCGTTCCCGCGAACCCGGAGAACGTCGCGGCGGGTCTCCAGTACATCAACAGCACCAGCGCCGGGGGCGGTACGATGATGCTCGAAGGCATCCGCCGATCGCTGGCGGTGTCCCCGTCGACCGAACGCCTCCGCTTCGTCGCGTTCCTCACCGACGGCTACATCGGCAACGAAACGGACATTCTCCGCGAGATCCACCAACTGCGCCAAAGCACGCGCATCTTCAGCTTCGGCGTCGGCTCCAGCCCCAACCGCTACCTGCTTGACCACATGGCTAAATTCGGCGCCGGCTGCGCCGCGTACCTGAGCCTCAACGACAACGCCGAAACGATCATGGCCGACTACTTCCAGCGCATCGCCCATCCCGCGCTGACGGACCTGGAGATCGACTTCGGGGGGATGAACGTGAGCGAGGTTTACCCGCGGAAGCTCCCGGACCTGTTTGTCGGCCGGCCGGTCATCCTCACCGGAAAATTCACCGGCCGCGGCGAACCGACCGTGAAAGTGCGCGGCAAAGTGGGCGGGGAAATGCGCGAGATCATCCTGCCCGTGAACCTGGAAGACGCATCCGCCGCGCACGCCGGCATCCAGTCGGTCTGGGCCCGCGGGAAGATCGCCGACCTGTTCGACCGCACGACATACGAGAGCAATCCCGACCTGCCCGCGGAGGTGAAGCAGGTTGCCCTCGAGCATGGCCTGATGTCCGCGTACACCGCGTTCGTCGCCGTCGATTCGTCGACGAAGACGGCGGGTGACCATGGCACGAGCGTCGCCATGCCCGTACCCGTGCCCGAAGGCGTACGGTACGAGACGACCGTGCCCGAGTGAAGACAGCGTCTCGCCGCAAATGCGGAGGATGCGATCTCGCGAGTCTACGAAAAGTCCAGGCTCTCCAGCGCCGCGACGTCGGCGGGGGTGTTCAGATTCGTCCAGATGTCGTCAGACCACTCCCCCGGTGCGCGAACCTCCACGGCGCCGGGAATGGCGCGGATCGATTGCATCGCCCGTCCCCCGCGGTCGAAGTGTTCGCTCAGGAGCGGAAGCGCCGTCCGCCGGAGCGCGAGCGGGAACGGTTCAAGCTGTCCATCGTGCGACGGCATGAGGAGTGACGCGCCCGGGCGTTGCACGAGCGCATCGACCAGCCACGCCAGTTGCCGCGCCTCGACGCGCGGCATGTCGCACGTCGTGACAACGAGAACGTCTGTGTCCGTCGCCGCCAGCGCCGTCAGCACGCCGCGCAGCGGACCTTCGCCGGCCGTCGAATCCGTCACTTCGCGATCAAACCGCTCGCAACCCGGCGGCCGCTCCCGACCCGGCGCCGTCACGAGCAGCGTCGGCCCCGACCACTGAAACCGATCGATCAGACACGCGAGGATCGGGATCCCCCCAACGCGCAACTCCCCCTTGGGCCCACCCATCCGGCGGCCCGCGCCACCGGCGAGAATGGCGAGCGTGGCGTTTATATCGCACCAAAAGCGGAGGAGGTGAGATTCGAACTCACGGGACCATTGCTGGCCCACCGGTTTTCAAGACCGGCGCAATCGACCACTCTGCCACTCCTCCGGGAGTGCGGGACAACGCTAGCCGAGCCGCTTTCGCGGGTCAATTTATTCCTTGCCGTTCCTCACATTGCGCTGGCTGGAACGAAGCTCTTCGAGAAGATGACGACGAAGATCTTCGCATGCGACCGTTTGGGTATCGCGAAGGGCGTGGTGGAGGTCGTGACGTGATACTGGACAGCGAAGTGGAAGTAGCCAACACTCGAGAGAAGCCTCGGAGCCTGGGGGAGAGTTTCAAGGAACTACGACGCGAGGTCGGCGGCGACGAGGAGTTCCGCCTTGCGTCGATGCAGTCGTTGAAGAGCTTCATCAACCAGTTCAAAGAAGAAATCGCGCGATATGAAGCACGCCAGCGCGAATCGAACCGTGCGAGCGTCCGCGCTCGTGGTCAATGATGATAATCCGTATTCTTCCTATTCAATGTTCGGTTCCCACCTCTCCATCGCCGGCGGACTGCACAACGCGTTGCTCAAGGCGGAGCAACTCGGATGTGAGACGACGCAGATCTTCACTAAATCGCAAAAGCAATGGGCGTGCAGCCCGCTCACGCCGGAGTGCATCAACGATTGGAAGGGCCACGCCAAGCGCCTGAAGTTCAAACAAACCGTCAGCCACGACAGTTATCTCATCAACCTCGCGGCGACGAACGAGGAGTTCTGGCGGAAGAGCGTTGAGCTGTTCATCGAGGAACTCAACCGCTGTGCGCTGCTGGGCATCCCGTACCTCGTCACCCACCCCGGCGCCCACATGGGCGCGGGCGAAGCAGCGGGCCTCACGAAGATCGGCGCGGCCCTCGATGTGATCCACGCTCAGGCGACCGACGCCGGGGTTGTCACGTGTCTGGAGATCACGGCGGGGCAGGGAACGGCGCTGGGCTATAAGCTCGAGCACCTCGCGGAGATCATCGCGCGCGTGAAGCATCCCAAGCGCCTTGGCGTGTGCCTCGACACCGCCCACCTCTTCGCGGCCGGGTATGATTTCCGAGGCCGCAAGTACGCGAAGTTCCGCAAGGAGCTCGATTCCATCATTGGCGTGGATCGTGTGAAGGTATTGCACCTGAACGATTCGAAAAAAGGTCTCGGCAGCCGCGTTGATCGGCACGACCACATCGGCCGCGGCGAAATCGGTCTCGACGGGTTTCGGCCGTTCGTGCGCGACAAGACGTTTAAGGACATTCCGAAGATCCTCGAGACGCCAAAGGAAGGTACGAGCGAGGACGGGCGGGAGTGGGACGCGGTGAACCTGGAGACGCTGCGGGGACTGACGTGATTCCATCGTGGCATGGGCATCGTGGCATGGGCATCTTGCCCATGGACGTGTGTACTCACACGCTCGCGGCGCAGCCGCGATCAGCAATCGCGGAGCGATCTTTATTCGTGCCAAACTGAAAGAGCCGCTGGCGCGGCGAGCTGAATCGGGCTGCGCCCGATGTGCGTGAGTACACGCATCCATGGGCAGGATGCCCCATGCCACATGCGGGTCACTTCGAGGCCGCCAGCGACTGCACGACCTTGAACAGCGCTTGCGTGCCTTCTTTCCCATTTCCCATCGCCTGCGCGGACGTGAACAGTTGATGCACGAGACTGGCGGCGAGGACGGGGCTGCCGGATTCGCGGGCGGCTTCGAGGACCAGGCGCAGATCCTTCTGCTGGAGGTCGATCGTGAAACCCGGCGCGAAGTCGTTCTTGATCATGCGCGGGCCGAGGTTGGCCCACTGCCAGGAGCCGGCCGCGCCGCCGGCGAGGGCGGGAATCGTTTTCGCCAGGTCCAACCCGGTCTTCTTCGCGAAGGTGAGCGCTTCGCACGTCGCGAGGTTGGTGACCGTGACGAGGATCTGGTTGACGAGCTTCGTGAGTTGGCCGGTGCCGCTGTCCCCGCAGTGAGTGATGGTTTTGCCCATCAACCGGAGCAGCGGTTCGACCGTCGCAAACGCGCTCGCGTCGCCGCCGACCATGATCGAAAGCGTGGCGTTTTTCGCGCCGACGTCCCCGCCGCTGACGGGACCGTCGAGGAGCGTGACGCTTTTCTCCCGCAAGCGCGCCGCCATCGCGCGCGTGGCGGCGGGGGAGATGGTGGAATGGTCGACGATGATCGCGCCGGACTTGGCGCCGTCGATCACGCCGTTGTCGCCAAGGAGAACGGTCTCGACGTCGGGCGTGTCGGGGAGGCACAGGAAGATCACGTCGGCATCGTGCGCGGCGTCGGCGGGAAACGGAGCCCACGTCGCGCCGCGGGCGAGCAGGTCATTGGCCCGCGATTGCGTGCGCGTGTTGACCACGAGCGGATGACCGGTGGCCAGCAGGTGACCGGCCATCGGACCGCCCATGATGCCCAGACCGATGAAGGCGAGACGCATGGAGAATACTCCTCGGTAAAAGCCAAGAACCAAGAACCAAACAACAACCGAAGGACCAAAGAGCAAGAAGGTCCAAACGAAGAGCCCTGGTTTCTCCTTGGTTCTTCGGTTCTTGTTTGGTTCTTGTGATTTGGTACTTGGAACTTCCCGCGCCAGTGGGCATCAACGTGCGAGGAGGAGCACGAGCAGGATCCCGTTCAACAGCAGGGAGATGCCGACACCCACCAGCAGACCGATGACCATCGGCTGGGACCAAATGTCCGACTGCTGGACGACGAGGTCGATCGTCTTGCCCGTTTCTTCGATTTGCGCCAGGTCGTCGAGGTTGACGTTCCGCCGGGCGTGCTTGGGCGGTTGGTCTTGGCGGACCAGCTCCAGGTCTTCGAGCAGCTCTTCGGTCGTGCGATAGCGCTCATCGCGGTCCTTGGCCATGGCGAAGTCGATGACCTCGCCGATGCCGGCGCTGAGCGACGTGTTCACGTGATCGGCGGGCACCAGCGGCTGCTTCAGGTGCTTGTGCATGACGGCCGACGGGGTCTCGCCGTCGAACGGGGGCTTTCCGGTGACGAGGTGGTACATCGTCGCGCCCAGCGAGTAGATGTCGGCGCGGAAGTCGATGTCGACGTCGCCGCGAACCTGCTCGGGGCTGATGTAGTACGGCGTGCCGTAGGCCTTGCCCGCCTCGCTCTCGGCGGCCTCCTTGTCGTCGGTGGCGCGGGCCAGACCCAGGTCAGTCAGCTTGGCAACGCCCTGCGGGGTGAGCAGGATGTTCTTGGGTTTCACGTCGCGATGGATCAGCCCGCGCTGGTGCGCGTGCGCCAGCGCGTCGGCGATCTGGATCATCGTGTCCAGCGCCTCGGGTTCGCTGAACGCCTTGCCCTCGCCCACGGGCGGGGGCTGCATGATGTCGTAGAGCGTCTTGCCCTCGACGTATTCCATCGTGAAATAGTGATACCCATCAGGAGAGCTGCCCACGTCGATCGCCTGCACGATGTTGTTGTGCGACAACCGCGCCGCGGCCCGGCCCTCTTTATAGAACCGGTCGACGAACTCCGGATCACTGCTGGAGCGCTTGGGCAACACCTTCACGGCCACGATGCGGTCGAGCGAATTCTGGCGGGCCTTGTAGACGGTCGCCATCGCGCCTTTGCCGAGTTTGCTGATGAGTTGATAACCGGGGATCTGGCTGCTACGGCGGTCTTCGATCTGCCCGCGGATGCGCTTGGCCTGGTTGACGGTGATGAAGTTGTGCTCGATGAGCACGTCGGCGAGGGAGCGCTGATTGGGATCGGACGACTGCTTCTGCTGCTCGCGACAGAACTCGATTTCCGTCCGCGTCGCCAAACCCAGGTCGGCCACCACGCGGCCCACCTCGGTGTCGAGGTTCGGTGACAACCCCGTGGCGTTGCTGTCAGCTGGCGGCATACGTCCCTTCGCTCGTCGTCGTCTTAAAGAAAGGGGCCGTCAGGGGCGGAAGCGCCTGTCGGCATGATATCCATAACGTAGAATTGCCCTGCGATTGTGTCAACTATCTAACTGCACCGCGACGAGTGTGCAAAGCCGCTTCTTGCGTCGGGTTAGGGTGCGGTTACACTCCCCGGCCAACAACCTTTCGGAGGATTTCGTCCATGGCGAAGGAGTCGATCAACGTCTGTCTCGTGGGTCAGAAGTTCATGGGGCGGACGCACAGCAACGCGTTCCTGAAAGTCGGCAAGTTCTTCGACGTGCCGATCGAGCCGGTGATGCACACCATCGCCGGTCGCAATCGCGCCGAATTGGAAGAGTTCAAAGACCGCTGGGGCTGGCAGAATGCGTCGGTCGACTGGAAGGGTGCCGTGACCAACCCCGACATCGGGCTGGTCGACATCGGCACGCCGAACCATTTGCACGCGGAGATGGCCATTCGCGCGCTGGAGGCGGGGAAGCACGTGGCGTGCGAGAAGCCGCTGGCGGGCACGCTGGCGGACGCGCGGCAGATGCGCGACGCGGCGAAGAAGGCACGCAAGAGCAAGACGTTCGTCTGGTACAACTACCGCCGCGTCCCCGCCGTCGCGCTAGCGCATCAACTGGCGAAGGACGGGAAGCTCGGCCGGATCTTCCCCATCCGCGCCGCTTACCTTCAGGACTGGGCCGGGCCGGACGTGCCGCTCTTGTGGCGCTTCCAGAAGAAGTACGCCGGCTCCGGCGCGCACGGCGACCTTAATGCACACATCATCGATATGGCGAGGTTCATCACCGGCGATGAGATCACGGAAGTCGTCGGCTCGCTGGCCGAGACGTTCATCAAGGAACGCGAGCTGGTTGACGCGGGCCCCAAGGGGGGCATTGCGGGCGGAACCAAGGGCGGGGGCAGGAAGGGCAAGAGCGACGTCGACGATGCGCTGCTGTTCCTCGCCCGCACGAAAAACGGCGCCGTCGCCAGCTTCGAATCGTCGCGACTTGCCACGGGCAACCAGAATAAGAACGGCATCGAGATCAACGGCGACAAAGGCTCGATCCGGTTCAACTTCGAGGACATGAACCACCTCGAGTTCTACGACACGACCGTCGATCGCAAGCAGCAGGGGTGGGCGAAGATCATGGTCACGCACGGCGGAGACCACCCGTACGTCGGCAACTGGTGGCCGGATGCGCACATCCTCGGGTACGAGCACGGGTTCATTAACCAGACGGCGGACATGATGAGCATCCTCGCCGGCAAGCCGCCGGTGGTGCCGATGCCGGACTTTGAGGACGCGTACAAGACGCAGCAGGTTCTCGAGGCCGCCAGCGTCAGCGCCGCCGAGCGCCGGCCGGTGAAAATTGCGGAGATGAAGTAGATTTCACGTTTTGCTCTCGGAGAACATCGATGATTGGGAATGGCGGCGTTGCGGTGGCGGTGCTGATCGGATCGATAGTCATCGGCTGCGGGGGGAAGCAGCGTTCCACGATGGAACCGACGGTCGAGCAGGGCGAACCGATGCCAAGCCCCATCACGGCGGAGAACCGCGCCGAGCGTCTCGGCGGGGCGGTCGACGCGTTCGCCGCGGCGCGCAAGGGACTCGTCGGCCATTCCGACGAGCAGTCGCGGCGGCAACTGGCCGATGCGCTCGGGGAGCTTTCGGACGTGCTCACGTTGCTCAAGGGCCCGGACGCCAACGGCGCCTTTCGTCAGCAGATCCGCATCATCGACCGCGCCCGCGCGCAACTGACGAGCGGGTCGACGGCCGCGCCCGAGCCCACCATCAACGCCGCCCTCCGCGCTGCGCAGCGGGCGTTGTCCACCATGGCGTCGAACCGGTTCGCCGACGACGAGCAGACGAAGTCCCTGATCGAACTCCTTGGCCCGCGCATTGACGTGTTGAACAACGAGCGCGGCCCATTCCACGGCTTCGAGACCGCCCGCGCGTTGGACGCGATCGGCGCCGTCGTCGAGCGGATGGCCGAGGTCGTCCAACAGCGCCTCCCGCAAACCCAGCCCGCCACGGCGCCGGCGGTCAATCCCGACTAATTTAGCGGCACTTCGCGATGAAGCGCTCCGGATGACGCGCGGTCAGCCCGGAGCCGCGGCGGTCGTGGGCTGCGTCGCCGGCTTGACCGTCACCGGCGCCCCGCCCGCCAGCCGGCTGACGCCGCTGATGACCACTTCGCCGCCGGGTTCCAATCCCTGCGTGATTTCGATTTGCCCATCGATTTCCAACCCCGTCCGGATGGTGCGATCGACCGCCTTGCCGTCGGCGACGGTGA
>JBBSLV010000150.1:0-8566 GCA_038233535.1 Tepidisphaerales bacterium
AGCGGGCATTGGCCGCCAGCAGCGCCAGCCGAACCGCTTCAGGCCCCAGCTCGGCCAGACGGTCCGCCTGCGTCTCGCTGAGCGTGCCATTGAGCAGCGCCGCCAGCAGTGTGTCGAACTCAGTTGGTTGGGTGGTGTGTCGCAGAGGACATGATGTACGCTATCCAAACCAAAAGCGCAATACCTTACAAGCGCCGAACGTTGCAGGCGGCTGAAGTGTTACGATTCGTATAGATTCGTGAGATTCGTGGGCGATCCGCTTTTGGCCCCCGCCCCGTTACAATCCCCCACCCATGCACGGCAAGCTTTCGGCACGCGATTTTTCGATGTTGATCGCGCTGCTGCTCATCTGGGCGTACTTCGTGTTCGCGCCGATGGTCATCAGCGGGGACTACGCGATGACGTTCATCGGCTCGCGGAACCTGTCGGTGCTGGCCGTCGATTTGTCGATCACCGCCATCCTGGCGCTGGGGATGCTGCTGGTGATCCTGCCCGGGCACATCGACCTCGCCGCGGGCAGCGGAGTGGGGCTGTTCGGCGCGGTGGCGGCGGTGCTCGTGTTCTGGAGCGATTGGCCTGCGCCGGTCGCGCTGCTCGTCGGGCTGATCGCGGCCGTCGTCGCGTGGACGCTGATGGGCGCGATGATCGTCAAGCAGCGCGTCGCCGCGTTCATCATCACGCTCGGCGGGTTGCTCGCGTTCCGCGGGCTGCACTGGCTCATCATCCGCGGGCAGACGATCCCCGTCGTCAAGGGAGGCGGCGAGAACCTCTACTCGCGCCTCACGACATACTATCTCCCCGACTGGGCCGGGTACGCGCTGGCGGCGCTGGTCATCACCGGGTTGGTCGTCACGAAACTGATCGCGCGCCGTCGGCGCAGGGGTTACGGGTTTGAGGTTGACGACGGGGAGCTGACGTTCGTGAAGCTGTTCATCGCCGCGCAGGTCGTCGTGCTGTTCGTGCTCGTGACGAACCAGTTCCGCGGCGTTCCGCTGCCGGCGGTGATCCTGGGCGCGACGGCGCTGTTCGTGTGGGTGCTCACGCAGCACACACCCTTCGGCCGCTACCTCTACGCGATCGGCGGGAACGAAGAAGCGGCCGTCTTCTCCGGCGTGCGCGTCGATCGCGTCGTCATCGGCGCGTTTTCCATCATGGGACTCATCGTCGGGCTCACCGGCTTCATGCAGACCGCCTATTCCGGCGCGTCGACGTCCACCGTGGGGCAGCTCATGGAGCTTGACGCCATCGCCGCCTGCGTCATCGGGGGAACGAGTTTGCGCGGGGGGCGCGGTTCGGTCATGGGCGTTCTCTTCGGCGCCCTCATCATGGCCAGCCTGCTCAACGGGATGACGCTGATGGCCGTCTCCCCCGAGGCGAAGTACATCGCCCGCGGCGCGGTGCTGATCGGGGCGGTGTGGATGGACGTAAAGCTCTCCGGGAAGGCCGCGTGACGTGAAGGAACGGAGCCTGTTCAGCAAGTGGGAGATCGTCCCCCGGCCGCGATACGCGGTGTGGGAGCGGTTGAACGCGCCGCAGTTGTTCGTGGCGTCGTTCCTGCTGCTGGTGGCGGCGGGAACGGTGGGGTTCCGCGCGCTGCCGGGGCTATACGTCGGCGAGCCGCTCGGCTGGCTCGACTCCCTTTTCACAGCCACCAGCGCCGTCTGCGTCACCGGCTTGATCGTCGAAGACACCGCGACGTTCTTCACGCCCGCCGGGCAGCTTTACATCCTGGTCCTGATCCAGGTGGGCGGGCTGGGGATTGTCGCGTTCACGAGCGTGATCATCGTCACTCTGGGGCGGCGGCTGTCGCTGCGGAGCGAGGCGCTGTCCACGGGAGCGATCGAGGTCGCGCCGCACGTGAGCCGCCGTCACCTCGTGCGCGACGTTGTCCGCTTCACGTTCGTCATCGAGGGCATCGGCGCCGTTCTGCTCTACCTGTTGTGGGCGCCGCGCATGGGCTGGATCGCCGCCGCGTGGCCGGCGCTGTTTCACTCCGTCAGCGCGTTCTGCAACGCGGGTTTCTCGACGTTCAGCGATTCGCTGATGTCGTTCCAGCGCTCGCCTTGGACGCTGAGCGTCGTCATGTTGCTGATCGTCGTCGGGGGGATCGGCTTTCTCACGCTCGAGGAACTGAGGCTCCGGTTGCGGGCGCGGCGCACGGAGCAGGTCTTCCGCGTGTCGCTGCACACGAAGCTGGTGCTGTCGACGACGGGCGTGCTGCTCGTGGGCGGGGCGGTGCTGTTCGGGTTTTTCGAGTGGTACGGGGTGCTCGGGAACGACCCTGCGGCGGACAAGATCATCAACGCAATGTTCCTGAGCACCACCGCGCGGACGGCGGGGTTCAACACGATTGACTATGCGGAGGCGGGCGACGGCACGCTGTTCCTGACGATCCTGCTGATGTCCGTCGGCGGGTCGCCGGGGTCAACCGCGGGGGGGCTGAAGACGACGACGGTGGCGCTGATCGCGCTGCTCGCCTGGTCGCGATACCGTGGGCGATTGTCCGTCGGCGTGTGGAGCCGCACCGTCCCGTCTGAGAGCATCGACCGCGCCGTCGGGCTGTTCGTCGTCTCGTTTGGCGTGGTGACGATCAGCATCTTTCTGCTGACGGCGACGGAACTGTCCGGGTGGACGCGGATGGACTTCCTCGACTGCATGTTCGAGGCCGCCAGCGCGTTCAATACCGTGGGCCTCTCGACAGGCCTGACGCCGAAGCTGACGCCCAGCGGGAGGTGGATGACGATCGTGCTGATGTTCCTCGGGCGCGTCGGCCCGCTTACGTTTGCCGCCGCGCTGGCGCGGCGGCGCGTGTCCGGCACGGCGCAGTTGCGTTACGCGTACGAGGACGTCGTGGTAGGGTAACGGTTTACGGGAAGGCTGAAATGAGGCGTTTCGTCGTCGTGGGGCTGGGGAATTTCGGAGGGAGCGTGGCCGAGTCGCTGCACGCGCAGGGGCACGAGGTGGTGGTGGTCGACCCGAGCGAAACGGCGGTGGATCGCATCGCGCCGTACGTCACGCGCGCGATCGTCGGCGACGGGCGCGTCGCCGCTGTTCTTGAACGCGCCGGCGCCAAGGGGGCCGACGGCGGGGTTGTCAGCACGGGCGACGACATCACCGCCAGCATCCTCGCCACCATGGCGCTGCGCGACCTGGGCATCGAAGAATTATTCGTCAAGGTGATCTCCCGCGACCACGCCCGCGTCATGGAGCGCATCGGCGTGACCGAGACGATCTTCCCCGAGCGCGAGACCGCCCTTGCGCTGGCGTCACGCCTCTCGGGCAAGGCGTTGCTCAACTACGTCCGGCTCGGGCCCGCTGTGTCCGTGCAGGAGATGGCCGTCCCCGAGGAGTGGAACCGCCGCACGCTGCGCGAGCTGGAGCTGCGCAAGCGGTACGGCGTCGCGGTCATCGCGCTGCACGACGTGCTGACGGATGAGATGAACGTCCTGCCGGACCCCGACACCCCGTTGAAGGACTCCGACACGCTGCTCATCGCCGGGCGCGACGAGGATCTGGCGAAGGTGGCGCAAATCAAGTGAACGCGGATGTTCCGGTCGAGGTTCATCAGCCCGCCGGCGCCCAAGCCCGACCTGCTCACCTGAATCCGGGGTCGCAATCAGCCGGCCTTTGCCCGCTCCATCACCAATCGCAGCCCCTGCGCGACCATCTGCGAGCGTTTGAGCTGGTGCCGCTTGGCGAACGCGTCGGCTTCCTTCAGCAAGCCGCGCTCGATGGTGACCGGGACGATCTTGGCCCCGGCGCCGACCATCGGCCGGCCCATTTTCGCCCGCGCGGTGCGCGCCCCCCTCGCCGCGGCGCGACGGTGCAGCGCCCGTTGCGCCGCCGTCAACGGCTTTCCCGGCAGACCGGGACCGGTCCATTCCTGATCGTACTCCGCCGTGGCCGCCGCCAGTTCAGCGGTGTTCATCTGCGCGTATGGCTTGTGTCTTTTCACCATGTTCATCTCCTGCTGCGCCGCAGCCGACCTTTCTCCAGATCATTCAGATCACGGGCATGAATCACGTAGACCACCTCGGGCGGAGAAAAAACGTAGATAACCTGAAGATAGCGCCCATCGGCCGTCTGTCCCCACACGCGAAACTTCCGGTCGCCCTCGAAGCGGGGGAAGCCTCGGGCGGGATAGTCGACAACGCGCTCCGCCTCCTCCACCGTTACGCCATGCTCGGCGATGTGGCTGACGTTCCAGTCGTTCCAGCGAAAGTCGTGGGCCACTCGACATTACTATATAGGATTATATGCGTCTCGCCAAACGCCCTACCCCGCCACGAACACCCACGCGCCGCACGCGACGAGGGCGAGGACCAGCCCGGCGTACAGCTTGCCCATGAACCGGTCGAACCGGCTCGTGTGCGACGGGTGGGCGGCGAGGTCGTGCAGGTACTTCATGCGCTTTGCGATGCTGCCGTGACACCACGACCGGGCGGCGACGGGGATGTTGTTGATCACGGCGACGCGATGCAATGCCGAGGCGAAGACGGCGGCGCCGTGGGGGCCGACATGCCAGGGAGGTGTCGGGGGAAGGGGTGTCGGGGTATCGGAATGGGAAGAATCGGCAGTCTTCGACTCCGACACCCCGACACCCCCTACGCCCCACGCATTTCCCCGCTCCATCGTCCGCGCCGCGAACACGTCCGCCTGGCGCTCGAACCGCCGGCTGAGGAAGCCGAACGTCAGCACGAACGCGCCGACGCTGACGATCATCACCAGCAGCTCCGGCGGGAGCCATGCGGGGAGCTGCACCCACGCGAAGTGGTTGATCAGCGTCGCCGACGCGCCCGTCATCGCCAGCGTCAGGATCACGAAGAACACCACGTACCATCCCATGTGCCGATGCACGACGTGGCCGACCTCGTGCGCGAACACGGCCTCGATCTGCTCGTCGCGCATGCTCTCCAGCAGCAGGTCCGACAGCAGGATGTAGCGCACGCGCGGCAATAATCCCATCACGGCGGCGTTCCCCATGTTGTTTTCCGTCCGCCAGAGCAAAATCTCGCGGTAGCGCAAATTGCTGCGCCGGCATAGCGCCTCAAGCCGATCGCGCAAGGGTGAAGCCGGCAGCGGCTGCGTGTGCAGCACGCGGCGGAGGATTTCCGGCGCGAACAAAAGCACGAGGATGGCCGAGGCGAACGAGACGCTCGCGTCAATCGTCGCGCTCAGGGGTCCGGCAAGCTGCGTCTTCCAGAATGCGACGATCAGCACATCGCGCGTCAGCAGGATCAGCGCAACCGGGACCATCGTGAACAACAGTTGAAGCCGCACGCTGGCGCGGAAGTACTCCCAGAACCGCGGGGGGGCATGCACGGGCAAGCCGTCTTCCAGGCTGATGAGCAGGCTCTGCTCGCGCAGCGCGCGATCGGCGGGGTATTGCGACCACCACAACCCCATCCACGCCACCACCGCCGGCAGCGTGCCCAGCGCGGCGGCGGGGAACTGCACCGGCCAGTACGCAATCGGTCCCAGCAGCCGCTCCACGACAATCGGCCAATCGAGCACGAACACCCCCACGCCGAACCACGCGGGGATCGTCATCCGCGCGGCGACAATCGCCTGATTGAACCGCCTGATGCTGCGATGGAGGTTCACGCCGGTCACGTGCCGCGCCAGGATGCGGCTCCACGCGCCCATGAGCAGCACGATCAGCGCGAACACCCCGATGAACAGTCCCGTTTCCGCCCACGGCGGCGCCGCGGAAGGCAGGGCAGTTCCGGGCCAGGCGGACCAGATCAGGAACAGAAACAGGATGAGGAATCGCGACACGTTGCCTTAATTAGCGATTTCAAACACTCAAAAACCATCTGCCACCGATGGGGCACCGATGAACACCGATGAAAAAAATGCATCGTTTAATCTTGTCTTTTCTTAATCCGTGCTCATCGGTGCCCCATCGGTGGTAAAACCTCTTCTCAGTATACGTCCCCGTTTTGACCTAGCGCGTGCACGCTCAACCATAAGAAGACCTGCGAACAGTCCGATAACGCAGAATCATCGCAGAAGACCGAAACTACCCAAATTACCAAAGTCGACCGGTCAAACCACCGATAGCAGGGGTGTCACGAATTCGAAGTAAGGAGCGAACGCGATGATTACCCTGCACGAACGCACTCAGAAGCCCGCGATGAAGCTGACCGTGGAAAGCGACGGCGCCGAGCGCCGCGAGCACCGCCGTCATGACATGGAAATGTCCGGCATCAGCGTGGACCGCTGGGACGGAAACAAGCGTCTGGGTAAGTCATTCGGGCAGCTCGTCGACCTCTCGGCCAGCGGGGTGCGCATCCGCACCACGCAGACGGACGTCCGCCCGGACAACCAGATCCGCGTCCGCATCGAGCTGCCCGCCTACGCGGGCATCAGCCCGTTCATCGACACGACGAAGAAAAGCGCCGAAGCGAAGCGCGAGTGGGTCGGATGGATGGCCGTGGCGCGCGTGAAGAAGGTTGACGCCCAGACGGTGGACGTCGCCGGTCGGCTGGTGGACATGGATGAAATGGATCGCGGCATGTTGGGGTTGTACCTCTCGACGCAACCGCTCGCCGCCTAACGGTTGATTTGTGGGGTAGGGGCGTCCCGTTCGGGCATGCCGTGGAGGGCACGGGCAGGTCCGCGTCGCCCCTTCCCTTTTTGAAACACGACTACTGCCGCCCGACCGGACGCTTCCTCCTTCGCGTCCGGAGGGCGGTGGTTTTTTGCGCGCGCGGGAAGGGACGTAAGAAAGCGGAACACGAATCTCCACGAATCAGAACAGAAAGAAATCCTCGCATTTCATTCGTGAAAATTCGTGTCGATTCGTGTCGATTCGTGTTCCGTCTTTCAGGGAATTCGAGACCGCTCTCCTCGCGGATCTCATTCTCGATCGAACCTACGTCGACAACGCCGCCATCTTCTGCTCGATCTCCATCACCCGCTTCACCGGCAACCGCTCGGGTTCCTCCACCGGGAGCTTGTCGTTGAATGCCAGCGCCGTCCGGTACTGCTCCGCCGCTTCCTCCTTCAGTTCCAGATCTTCCAGCGCCGCAGCGTAACGCAGGCGCATGTCGATGTCGGCGGGGTTGAGCGTCAGCGCCTCGTCGTAGTTTGCCCGGATTACGGCGACATCCGGGTTCTCCTGACGCCGCTCGAACTCCGCGCGCATCAGGTAGCCCCGGATCAGCGTCGGGTCGGCCGCCGTCGCGGCGGCGAGGTGGGCGCGGACGTCGGCGGGGCGGGGGTTGCGCAGATCCATGATGGCGGCGCGGGCGGCGCGGAAGGCGTAGTCGGCGTTCGCCGGAACCTCGCGGAACGCCGCCTCGAACCGCGCCTCGGCCTGGGGCATCCGGCCATAGCGGATGTCAATGTCGGCGAGGTACGCGTGGTTCTGCGCGTTGATCACAGGCGTCACCACAAACAGCAGCGCCGCCACCCACGCCAGCGCCGTCGCCGCCAGCGCGACGGCGGCGATGACGGGCCGAGGGGCGCGCTTGGTGGTGGCGACATCCGATGACGAGCGAATCCCACCCACCGCGCCAGCGAGCAGCGCGAACGCCATCATCGGCCCGGCTTCAAACAGCGACAGATCCACCAGGTTCTGGACGAGCAGCGTCGCCAGCGCGAGCAGCCCCCCGTACACGATCCACGG
Organism: Tepidisphaerales bacterium; assembly: GCA_038233535.1. GTDB lineage: Bacteria > Planctomycetota > Phycisphaerae > Tepidisphaerales > Tepidisphaeraceae > DASYWJ01. Next base: position 7,634 of record JBBSLV010000150.1, read on the forward strand.
CGCCGGCCGCGCGTCCAGCTCCTGTCGCTTGCTCGAGCGCACCGCGACGACCAGCCCGCCGGCGAACAGCAGACACGCGTACAGCACGCGCTTGCACACCTCGATGAATGCATAATCCGCGGATTCGGCGAAGTCGACGGTTGCCGCGACGTTCACGATGAACCCAACGGTCGCGATGGCGGACATCGCCATGATCGCGCCCGTCATCGAATGCTCTGGATCGCGCGGCCTGGCGGCATCATCATCCAGCGCCGGCGGCGCGACTGGACGCGTCAGCTCCCACCCCATACGCGCCAGCCACGCGATCAGCAGCACCCCGCCGATCAAGCCCAGCTCGACGAACGCGCGGACGAGGAAGTTGTGCGGGTCGCGCACCTCTTCGGCCGCCTCGGGGAGCCGGTGCGCGGTGTAGAAGCTTCCGAAGTTGCTCCACCCGACGCCGAGCAGCGGGTTGGTTTCGAACATCCGCTCGGCCGCCACCCAATAGCGCCAGCGGAAGTGCAAACTGTTGGAAAAGCGCCCCTCGAAGAGACCGCCATGGTAGATCCCGTGGCCCACGACGGCGACGACGCCCAGGACGCACGCGACGAGAACGATCCAGTACGCCTTGCGCGAATGATGCGCGAGCAGCGCCCGCGCCCGCGGCAAGGCCAGCAGCGCCAGCGCGGCGATCGCCAGCGCGAACGTCGCCATCGCCGTCTTGCTGTGCGTCCAGTAGATCATCACAACGGAAGCGATGCCCGTCGCCAGAATGACCGCACCCCACGCGGGTTCGTCGCGATATGCCAACCGCTGCGCGGCCACGCCGAGCGAGACGACGGTGAGCATCACGATTGTCGCGGCAAACGCGTTGGGGGAGACGTGGAAGCCGATCATCTCGCCGCCGAGAATCTTGCCGGCGAACTGCCGCTCCTGGAACGATCCCGGCTCCCA
>JBBSLV010000151.1:0-8546 GCA_038233535.1 Tepidisphaerales bacterium
CCGCGGCTCCGCGGTGCACTTTCCTCTTTAAGTGGCCGAATCGGGCAAAAACTGGACGGCGACGAGCGCGCCGATCATCAGGACGAACCCCACGATGCTCAGCACGGCCACCTTCCGCCCGCGGAAGCTGGGGTTGATCGGGGCGTGCAGGACGATCGCGTAGACGAACCACACCGCCAGCGCGAGCACCAGCTTCGTCGTGGGCGTGTTCTTGCCGTCGAGCATGCGCACCCCGCCGGTGATCGTGCCGACGGTGAGCAGCGCGAAGCCGAGGGTGACGGCGGTCATCGTCAGGTGCTCGAGGCGCTCGAGGCTGCCGAGGTTCGGGCCGACGATCTGCTTGCTGCGCAATCGGCGGCTGGTCAGGACGTACATCGCGCCGGCCGCGGCGGCGATGGCGAAGGCGACGGCGCCCCCGTACGCCGTCACGCGGTGCAGCCACGACCAGGTGCTGTTCACGTAATCGTGGTACTCGACCTTCCCGAACACCGCCGCCGCCGACAGAAGCAGGATGACGACGGGAAGAACGAACCAGTCGAGCGCCCCCAGCGGCCGGGTCGACTGGATGTACAGGACGAACATCGCCAGCAGCGTGCCCAGCCAGACGAGGGCGTCGAAGTTGTCGCCCAGGGGATACCAATTCCCGCGCGATTGCGCGTGCCAGACAATCACGCCGATCGACGCGACGATGCCGGCGACGAGCGACGACGTCGCCAGCGACTTCAGCCCCGCCGACTCCCGCCGGCGCGCGCGCAGCGCCGACGCGACCCCGCCCATCGCGAACAGCGCGACGGCGACGATCAGCAAAGCGAGTTGGCCGGTGGTAGGCATAAGTCGAGCAGAAGCTGAACCACCAGGACTATCTCAAAAAACAAGAGTTTATTGAGCCACCGATGGGCACCGATGATAGATGCATTTCATCGGTGTGCATCGGTGCCCCATCGGTGGCAAAAAGTCTTCTGGGATAATTTCTTAGTAATTCCTCATCCGAGTTTCAGGTCTGAGTGGCGCGTCAGGATCCATCGCCGTAATCCGTCCAACCCTTCGGTTCCTACCACGGCAAGCGCATCGGTGCTCGCCAGGTCGCGGAAGATCGCCGCCCGTCGCCGTGGGTCCGTCTCCGAAGTACGCACGGCCGGGCGGAGCGTTTTCATGGCGACGGCGAGCTTCACGTATCGCCGGTCGAGCTTCGCCGCCAGATCGTCGCGGATCGCCCCCGACAGCGCGGCGCTGCCGGCGGAGACGGTGACGATCAGTTCCCCGTCGGCCCACGTCGCGGGGGTGGCGAAATCGCCGTGCCCGGCTTCGTCGCTGCGGTTGACCCAGATCCCCCGGCCGGCAGCGTCGCGCGCGACCTGTTCGTTCACCACAGGCGAATCCGTCGCCGCGAAGACCAGCTGCGCGCCGTCCAACCACCCCGCTTCGTACGCCACGGCCACCCGCTCGATGGTGTCCGGCATCTCCGCGTGAAACCGCGGCGCGACCACGCGGACGCGCGTCGCCCCGGCGTCGAGCAAGCCTTTGACTTTCCGCACCCCCACCGTTCCCCCGCCGATGATCACGACGAGCCGGTCGGTCACGTCCAGCATCAGTGGATACGCGTGCGGCACAAGCGATTCATCTTATTGGCTGACCGCGGGCCGGTCCATCCGCGCCAAGGTGCGAGACGTCTTACAGCACAATGAACGTCGTTGCAGTTGCATCGTTCGGAGTCGCCTGGCGGTTTCGCAGTCTACTCGCGCCCGTCAGGATTTCTCCGCCACTTCAACTCGACGCGGACCGGGTAATGATCGGACGGATAGCGCCCATCCCTGGTCATCCGGTCGATCTCGGCAGAGATGGTTTGCCAGTGCGGGGTGTGGAGGATCCAGTCGATGCGGCTGCCGGTGCGGAGCCCTTTGAACCCCCCAAACGTCGCTTCATCAGGGGAGCGCAGCGGGTGCGCGGACCGGTAGGCGTCGATCAGCTTGGGCGCGGCGTCGCCTTGGGGTTTCACGAGGGCGGCGTAGGGCGCGTCGTCTTCCGTGGCGTTGAAATCACCCGTGAGGATCGCAGGCGTCTGTGGCGAGCGGGTGAGCAGCTCGCGGCGGAGGAGCTTGGCGGACTCCACCCGCGCGGTTCGGCCGAGGTGGTCGAAGTGGGTGTTGACGAACAGGAACGACCGGTTCCCGTTCTTCTTATCCGCCAGCTTCACCCACGTCGCCAGGCGCGGGAGGTCGGCATCCCATCCCTTGCTCCCGATCGTTTGCGGCGTCTCGCTCAGCCAAAGGCGCCCTTCGTCGAGCTTCCGGAACCGGTCGCGCTTGAACAGGATCGGCGCGTACTCCCCGGCCTGCTTCCCGTCGGTTCGACCGACGCCGACGAATTCGTAGCCCTTCAGCTTCGCGCGGATCTCCTCGGCCTGGGGTTGCACGACCTCCTGCAACCCGATCAGGTCGGGCTCGCCGGCCGTCAGGGCGTCGAAAAACACGTCCCGGCGGGCGGCCCAGCGGTCTGGGCCGTCCCGCTCGTTCAGGTAGCGGATGTTGAAACACAGCACGCGCAGCGCGTCATCCGCGGGCTGAGTCGTCTGACCCCCCGCGGGCAGCGCCAGCGCGAGCGTCGTGGCAATAATAAAATAAAATTCGATCGAGCGGTGCAACATGCCATGCGACGATACGCCGACCACCGATCAATTGCATCCAGTCGCCATTACATTAACCAGTAAAACATAAATTTTTTATGAGAATTTAATGGGTTTTCGGCGAATCGGGTGGTATGTTCTTTTACTGGCTGTCCAATCCGTTTTACCGGTAAAGCGAGTAATGTCAGTCCGCTTCGAGCTCAAATCTCCGCTGCCCTCGCGTCGGTCGGCAGAAGCGCTGCGCGAGCAGTTGATCGAGCATTTCATCGGGACGCGCCCTGTGCCCGGGCAGCAGTTCATGAGCGAGTACGAGTTGGCGCGCGTGGTTGGACTGAGCCGGCCGACGGTGCGCCGGGCGATGCTCGAGCTGCACCGCGAGGGATGGATCGAACGGCGCAACGGCCGCGGAACGTTCATCGGCCCGCGCGCCGGGATGGCCGGCGCGCCGCGCCCCCACAACGTCAACCCCAACAACGTCAACCACCACGCCGTCACCCCCGCGCGGGGACTGCTGCGCATGGCGCTGCTCGTGCATGGGCTGGGCGACTACCGCCACGACTGGTACTCCCCCGCCGTCCTCTCCGGCATCGACGACGTCGCCAACGACCTGGGCGTCTCCATCGAAGTGCTCGGCGACTATGACTGCGACGTCAAGAGCGTCTCGCAGCGCTTGCTGCAAAGCCGTCCCGACGTCCTCGCCTGCACCGCGCCCGCTGCCAGGCACGCGATGCTCATCGGGGAAAGCCAGCGCCTCGATATCCCCTGCATCGGCACGGGCACGTTTTTGACCGACCTGGGCGTGCCCACGGTCTGCGAAGACGGCGTCGCCGGGGGCGCGATGGCGGTGCGACATCTCGTCGAGCACGGGCACAGGCGCATCGGGTTCATCCAGGTCGCGTTCAGCGTCCCGTGGGTGTTCCACCGCCACGAAGGATACCTGCGCGGGCTGCGCGAGTGCGGGCTGGACGGTGACGACCGCTACAGCCTCTGGCTGCGACCGGGGGAAGATGAGCAGGCGGCGCTGCTCGAATATTTCAACCGCGCCAAGCCCACGGCGGTGGTGGTGGGCAGCTTCGCGCCGCTGCACCACCTCGCCCCGCTCGTGCAGAGCGGGAAAATTCGTGTCCCGCACGACGTGTCGGTCGTGAACTTCGACCAGCACCCCGAGTGCGCCGGGTGGCTGGGTGGGATCAAGCCCACCGTTGTCGAGCTGCCCCTTCGCGAGATGGGGCGCCGGCTGGCGGGAATGGCGCGGGCGATTGTCGACGGAAACGAAGTGGCGCCGCTGACCTGTCTCCCCTGCACGCTCAGCCAGGGGGCGTCGGTGGCAAAATTATGTCAAATCACAAAGGAACAAAAGGGGCTGCCTGCGCCGCCGGCGCGCATGAGTTGATTTGAATTCCCAGGCGGCGACCGCCGAAACGCGGCCGCCGCCTTTTGCCCAGCCGCTGCTGGGACGATCGAAGATCGGCTTACGTTCTCAGGAGTCGTCATGCGAACCAAAAAACCATCGGGTTTTACCCTTGTCGAACTGCTCGTCGTCATCGGGATCATCGCCGTCCTGATCTCGCTGCTGTTGCCCGCGCTGAACCAGGCGCGCGAGGCGGCGAACCGCGCCGCGTGCCTGAGCAATCTTCGGCAGATCGGGCAGATGTTTCACTTGTACGCCAACGAAAACAAGGATCAGATTGCCTTGGGGGTGCGATCAAACGTTTATCAGGACAACTACACGATCCGTTACCTCCCCGAGAAGACGTTTTATTCTTGGGGTCCGTATTACGTCGCCGGATACATGAAAGCGCCCAGAGTCATGTACTGCCCGGCGTCGGTGGGCGACCTCTTTCACGACTATGACGGGCCAAGCAACCCCTGGACGCCAGAGGCGCCGGGGACAATCAACCCGTGGGTGCGCGCAGGCTACGGCATCCGGCCCATGGCCCACGATGGCAGGCCGGTCCTGTGGCGGACGGCGACCCCGCAACCCATCGACAGGCCGGTGGTGGACGGCAGCAACGTCGTTTGGGCCCCTTACCCCAAGCTGTCGAAGTTCAAGCAGCGCGCCCTGGCCACCGACCTGTTCCCCACCCCGCACCGCGTCCTCTGGCGTCACAAAAAGGGGATCAACGTCGTCTACGCCGACGGATCCGCCAAGTGGTATGACATCCAGCCGTTCTACAACAAGATCAAGCCCACGGTGCAGATCACACTTCCATCGGGAGCGGGATTCGACAACTGGGGCAGCACGCTGCCCGTGGCGAACTGGAAGGAGCAGGCGCAGGACTTTCTGGGGGGCACTGGCGGCAATGGGATGATGTGGACGGGTTGGGAGCTGCTCGACCGCGAGGGCGGCGCCCCGGCGAGCCGCAACTTCTCGAATCTGGAGTAGCGCTTTATTTCGAATTGAGGGCTTTAAAAACCTCCGGGCGATCTCAGTATTGCAGCGGCGTGGCCGCTTTAGCGGCCACGGGCACGGGTTTTTCCAAGCCCTCGCTTTATTTCGACTTCCGCAGAACGGAAGCGGCCGCGCGAAACGACGTTTCGTGCGGCCGCTTTGTTTTGCGCCCATCAAGCCGGGTTTCTTACGGCTGCGTTGCCGGCGGGGCGTCGGTCGATTCGACGCCGTCCGTCTGCTGTTGTTGCTCGATCTGCTGCTGGCGCTCGGCCTCCTGGATCATCCTGTTTCCAAATCCCAGCAGCGCCGCCCCGAAAATCAGGGCGATGAGGATCAGCACGATCTGGAGGATGATGTTGACGATCCCAAGGACCATCCCCGCCGTCGCCATGCCCCCGCCGCTCTGTTCCCCGCGGGCGATCTTTTGCCGCGCCATGTAGCCGAGAATGATCGCACCGATTGCCCCCAGCAACCCAAGACCCACCGGGCCGGCGTAAATCGGTACGAAGCAGAGGAAGAACGAACCGATCCCGAGCACCAGCGCCATGACCGCCAGCGTGTTGGGCTTGTTCGGGCCGGGCGTCTGGTACCCGACGGGCGGAACGGTCATGGGCGGGGGAACTTGCGACATGGCGGGTCTCCTTTGTTGATCAGGCTATCAGAACCACTTCAGAATCAATCGCGAACCAATGTTTTCGTCGCGCCGTCGCCATCGTCGCGCGGGCCTTGAGAGCGTGTGAACTTTTGTGTGGCACGGGTTTTTCAACCGTGTTTTCGTGACGAAAGACACGGCTTAAAAACCCGTGCTACGAAAAATTTCGCAAGCTCATCTTGAGTTTTAATGCGGTGTGGAGCGTTCACCATCGCACAGTCATCGCGCCCCCGCCCGACATGCGCCCGGCGTTGTCACTCCCCGGCAATCGCCCCGGCGATGCGTTGAATAAGGGTGGTGGGCGCGGTTGTCGGGCGTTTGTGGGACTCAGCGGCAAGGATCGCCGCCTGCTTTTCGTGCTGCTCGACATAGGCAGCCAAGCGCCCGGCGGCCTCGGCACGGTCGATCTCCGAGGCCTGCGCGATGTGCTGCGCGTTGTTCCGCTCGACCAGCAATTCCTGCGCTTCGGATTCCATCAACTGGGCGCGATCCCTCAGCGAGCGGATGTCGGCGTCGGCTTTGGTCACCTTATGGGAGACCCACCCCACCGCGGCGCAGATGACCAGAGTCATCAGCGCGACGGCCGACCAGGCGAACCGGGAACCCCGCCGGGCGCTGTCGGCGTCCTGTCGGGCAATCGACAGTTCCGTCCGCGCCCGTTGCGCGTCATCCTGCGCGAACTTCACGAGGGCCGACGCGCTGCCTGTCGCCAGGCTCACCTGATCGTGAGCCAGCTCACGGACCGTTTCCAGCGGGCTGGGCTCGGGATCGGCGGTGTCGGGCACGTCGATCATCACCTGAAGTTGTCCGTCATCCGTTCGACGGCTGTCGATCTTGTTCGACGCGATTCGACGCTCGATCGTCCGGGGATGCACATCAAGGCTCGCCGCGGCGGCGGCAACGGTCATCCATTTGTCGGGCATAGGTCACTCCTGTTTTCTTCCGTTCCGTCTCCGGCGGAACCACGCACATCCATCATGTCGGACAGACGCCCGGCGGAGCTTGAAAAGATTATCGGACGTTGAGTCGTGCGTGCGGCAGGACATGTCGGACACGCGGGCGACGTCACCTCCGTGTGACATCTGTCGGGCAGGATGTTTCATAATGATAGCGGGACTTGGCATGGGTCGCGAGCGGAATATGTATTAGAAATGCAAAACTACACGATTGAGAAACCGAGTGAAAACCGAGTGAGAACCGATGCTAACGCGTCGAGACAAGAATCCCCGGGCTTCGCTGTGCTACGCCCCGGGGCATAGCGCAGCGAAGACCGGGGATTCCGCTTTGTTCGGACTGACAACATTGGTATTGTGGATGTTCCACGTGGAACAATTTCCTCTACCTCAGCGCGGGAGACCCAGCATGTCCGAAAATCAAAAGCCCAAGTCCCGTCTCGGTCGCGGGCTGAGCAGTCTGATGACGATCTCGTCGGATGTTACCGGGGACGAGGTTGCGTCCGTCGCCCCCGCCGTCTCGTCCGCGCCCGCCTCCGTGCCGACCCCGGCGACAGCTCCAAGCGGTCACCCAACCGAATTACCGCTGACCGCAATAACTCCCAACCCGCACCAGCCTCGACGCCAATTTGACGATTCCAGTTTGGCTGAACTCGCCGCGAGCATGAAATCCAACGGAGTCATTCAACCCATCATTGTCCGGCAAGTGGGCGACACGTTCCAGCTCATCGCCGGCGAACGCCGCTTCCGCGCCGCCAAGCTCGCGGGGATCCAAACCATCCCCGCGATCCTCCGCAACGATGTGGATTCGTTTTCGCAAGCACAGATGGCGTTGGTCGAGAACATCCAGCGCGAGGATCTCAATCCGCTCGACCGCGCCCAAGGCTACCGCACCCTGCTCGACCAGCTTGGGCTGACCCAGGCTGAGCTGGCTGGGCGCCTGGGCGAGGACCGGAGCAGCATCGCCAATTTTCTCCGCTTGCTGGACCTCGCTCAATCCGTGCAGCACCTGGTACGGGAAGGGCGGCTGTCGATGGGACACGCCAAACTACTCGTTGGCGTCACTGACCCCGTTGAACAGAAACGAATCGCTAATCTCGTGGTCAACCAGGAACTGTCCGTCCGTAATCTTGAACGGCTTCTCGCCGGCGCGCCTCAACCACACCCGGGCAAGGCGACTGCGAACGCCCACGTCTTGGACCTCGAGAAGAACCTGGCTCGACAACTCGGCATGAGGGTGCAAGTCCGCTCGATGAAAAAAGGAAAAGGGCGGCTCGTCATCCACTACGGTTCGCTTGATCAGTTCGACGAGCTGCTCAACCGGCTTGGGGTGCAGGCGGAGGAGTAGTGTCGTCGGAGAGCGAACCGCCGGACCGTCCCGCTGAGAACTGCGAAACCGCAAGCGACCCCGGCCACGCCGTGGCGGTCGGGGGGCGCTTGCGGTTTCGCAGTCACATGCGCGCATGCACTAGTCACCACTAACATATCCGGGGGCGGTCCTGTCCGACATCCGTCGTGCGCCCCGCATTGCAAAAGCCCCCTGAAAAACGCACCGTGCCGACCGATGTGTCTGGAAATCGCCCCACATCACGCGGCCTCCCGCCGTCATACCGGGAACGTCTCCACCCTGTCCCGCTACAATCATGACATGTTCGACACCCCCGCCCACGCTGCCCAAACCATGTCCGACAACCGCCCGGCGGATGTCGCCATCATCGGCGCCGGTCCCGTCGGTCTCTTCGCCGCTTTCTATGCCGGCCTCCGACACATGTCCGTCACGCTCATCGACTCCCTCGACGTCCTCGGCGGACAGCTCGTGACCCTCTATCCCGAAAAGTACATCTACGACGTCCCCGGCTTCCCGAAAATTCTCGCCAAGGATCTGGCGCGGAACCTGATCGAGCAGGCCGTTCAATATGGTCCGTC
>JBBSLV010000152.1:0-8526 GCA_038233535.1 Tepidisphaerales bacterium
ACGCCCCTTGGGTGTCGCCGAGGATCCCGATCAAACATGGTTTTGGGATTCGGGATTTGAGATTTTCCCCTTTCGCGGGTAATTCCCTCCCCCGTGCCCACGATCGATCACCTCCCGTCCGGGGGAATAAATAGGGACGGGAGCTATTTATTTTCGCCACCGCCTACCAGTTCCGCGTTCTGGCGCTGAGCGAAAACTCCATCGCCCCGGGGATGAACTTCGCGGCGGCGACCACCGGCACGCAGAAGGCAAATAAAGGTCCATGACCCTTCGTTTCCTTCAAGTAGCGGCCCCTTTTACGCGCCTGCGCCGACCCCTTTTCTGGGCTTGCCGGGGTTCGGCGGCAGCTTTATCTTTTCGGGTCATGTCTGACTCCGCGCCGTTGTTGCCGCCGTCAATCGTCACGGAATCGAGGGGTTGGCGGTGGAAGCTGGCGCTGGTGCTGCTGGTCGCGGCCGTGATGATCGGGCTGACGCTCGCGCACATGAAGGGGATCAATGGCCCATCCTACCACGTGTGGTCGTGGCGGCGGTTGAGCGGGTGGGTCTATCCGCTGATGCTCGTTGCGACGGCGCCGCTGCTCGTCGCGCAGTGGTTGTATGGTCGCGGGCGCCTTTCCGCCAAGCGGGCGCTGCTCCTCGTGATGCTCGCGACGCTGTGCCTCCAGTTCGCGGCCATCAGCCTCCAGCCGCTGGGGCTCGGTCGCATCCAGACAATCGTCGAGAACTCGATCAACACGAGCTACTACACCGCCGCCGACGTCCTCGTCGAGCAGATGGAGCACGGCAAGAGCTACCGCGACTGGATGGAGATCTACCCGCAGTTGATGGATCTCCTGATGCTGCACGCCGGCTATAAGCCGCCGGGGCTGATCTTCTTCTACATCTTCCTGATCCAGCTTTTCGGCCTCGGGCACGCGGCGGTAATCGGCGGCCTCCTGATAGCTGTCGCCGCGGCGGTGGGCGTGGCGTGCACTTACTGGCTGATCCGATTCTTTGGCGGCACGGAGCAGGCCGCCTTCCACGGCGCCAGCTACTTCGCGCTCTCCCCGTCGCTGATCCTGTTCCTGCCGCAGTTCGATCAGGCGTATACGGTGCTGAGCTGCCTGCTGCTGATCGCGTGGGGCGCTGCGCTGCGGGTCGGGGGGCGCGCGATCACCGTTGCGTTCGGAGCGCTCCTCGCGCTGCTGCTGTTCCTCACGCCGACGTTTTTGATGTTCGGCGTCTTCCTCGCCGTCTACACGCTGCTGCACATTGCCGATCACGGCAAGCGCGGGCTGATCCGAGCGATCGAACGGTCAATTATCGTCGTGACGACGGTCGCCTTGCTCTACCTGATTCTGTTCGCCGTCACCGGCTTCGATCCGATCGCCACCTTCACAACCGCCGCCGCCCGGTCACAGGCGCACCTTGTTTCGCTGATTCGCCCGTGGCCGCTGCACAGCCTCTTCGACCTTGCGGACATCGCGCTGGGGACCGGGTGGATCAGCGTGCCGCTGATTGTCGTCGGCGCGGCCGGCGCGTGGCGCGCGAGCGGCCGAAACTGGCGCGATCCGTTCGTCCGATTGATTTTCCTCGGGTCGTTGCAGATCGTGATGGTCGTGCTCGTGGCGCTGTTCCCGGGCGAAAACGCGCGGCTGCTGCTGCCGATGATGCCGCTGCTGATGGGTCCGATTGGTTTCGAGCTGTCGCGCTGGCCGCTGGGGGCGCGGGTGACGGCGTACGTCTGCCTTTGGCTGATCACGACGGTCATTTGCCAGAACATGACGTTCCTCTACATGGGTCCGGAACTCGACGGGCCGCGGTTGTGAGAGGACCAGGGTTCAGGGGGGAGCGGGCCTGGGTCTTTACTGAACCCTCCCGGGCATGTCCCCACCAACAAGCGTTACCCCCACTCTTCCCTGTTTGTGAAGTCTGGCACGATCCCTGGGCCTCGCTATAATCCCGCTCGAAAGGTCCGCCTTATGCCGTATACGCTGAGTGAAGCCTCGACTGACCTGCTCCCCGCGGAGTCCCCCGGCGGGGGCGACGGCGCCAGCCGCTGGACGCTGAACTTCGGCCCCCAGCACCCCGCCACCCATACGACGCTGCGTATCGTCCTTGAATTGGACGGGGAGCGAATCGTCAAGTGCACGCCGCACATCGGCTACCTGCACAGCGGGTTCGAGAAGCTTGGCGAGCACCTGAACTACAACCAGTACGTCACGATCGTCGACCGCATGGACTACAGCGCGCCGATCTACAACGAGCTGGCTTGGCATGGGGTGACCGAAAAGCTGATGGGCATCGAGCTCACCCCGCGCTGCAAGGTGCTGCGCACGATTGCCGGCGAGCTGGGTCGCATCCAGTCGCACCTCCTGTGCGTCGGCGCCGCCGGGCTGGATCTGGGCGCGTTCACCGCGTTCCTCTACGGGTTCAACGAGCGCGAGGTGATCTACGACATCGTCGAGTACATGTCCGGCCAGCGCTTCCACACGAGCTGGACGCGCGTGGGGGGATTGAACATGGACCTGCCCGACGAGACCACGTTCAAGCGGATGGTGAAGAAGTTCATCGACGAGCAAATGCCCCGCGCGATGGAGGACGTGGAGAAGCTGCTGAACAAGAACCGCATCTTCGTTGACCGCACGAAGGGCATCAGCCCGATCAGCAGGGAGGAAGCGATCGCCTGGAGCTTGTCGGGCCCGATGGCGCGCGCGGCGGGCGTGCGGCGCGACATTCGCAAGGACGAGCCGTACCTCTGCTTCGCGGGCAACTGGGACGGGCAAGGCGCCAAAGCCGTGGATTTTAAAGTCCCAATCATGAACACCGGCGACGTCTACGCCCGCTATCTCGTGCGCTTGGAGGAGATGAAGCAGAGCCTGCACATCATCCGACAACTCATCGACAACATCCCCGGCGGCCCGGTGAACGTGTCGCCCGAAGGCAAGGACGTGTTGCCCCCGAAGGACCAGGTTTACAGCAGCATCGAGGGTTTGATCCAGCACTTCGAGCTGATCATGACCAACCGCGGCTTCACCGCCCCGGTGGGCGAGTGCTATAGCTGCATTGAAAGCGCCAATGGCGAACTGGGTTATTACATCGTCAGCGCGGGTGAAAACGTCCCCTGGCGCGTGCGCACCCGCCCGCCGATCTTCATTAACTACCAGGTGTTCCCGAAGCTGATCGAAGGGCACATGATCAGCGACGTGGTGGCGGTGCTGGGCAGCATCAACGTGATCGCGGCGGAGCTGGATCGGTAGGGTGCGGGTCGTCCTTCATCGAGGCGTGATTCGATGAGCAGGGGTTTTCGCTGGAACGACTGGAACCGCGATCACGCGACGGCCCATGGGGTGAGCGTTCATGAAATCGAAACGCTGGTCCGAAATAGCCGCCGACCCGAGCGCGTTGGCGGCGGAAAGGTTAAGATCGTTGGACGTGGTCCGGAGGGTCAATGGCTCCAAGTTATTTACCTGATCGGAGACGATGACCTATTCTTCGTAATACATGCCCGCCCGCTGACCGACCGTGAAAAGAAGCGCGAACGACGCAGGTGAAACATGAAGCCAAAGAAACCCCTTACGACAGAGGTGTTCCTGGCGTTGAGTAATGCCGAGAAGGAGGCGATCTACCAGGAATGCGAAAAAATCGGCCCCGGAGATGGCAGACCTTTGAATGCCGAGGAGGCCGCCCGCTGGCGACGCGCGATGCGCAAGGCAAAACCCAGCCTGCGCAATCGGCCTTCAAAGCGCGTGCAGATCTCCATCGAACAAGCGCTGCTCAAGGCCGCCGACCGCTTCGCGGCCGAACATGGCATCAGCCGTTCACAGGTGATCGAGCAGGGCGTGCGCAAGCTGCTCGCCGGTTGAAATGACTCGGTTATCCCAACGTTGGATCGGAGAAGATGTTGCTATGCCACCATGGATTTTAAGGGCTGCGATCGGCATGAACGTCGTCCTGTGGCTTGCCGCGTTTGGCGCCGCGTTGAGACAGGATCGCATCGCAGGAACGGAGCTCAAGTGGATCGTCAGCGCGGGGCTTGCGTTTGCTGCAATGTTGCAGCACGCCGAGTGGACTCAACGATTGGGCATGCGGCCTTTTCGCCCCTGGCGACCGAGCGGCCGCGATGAGCCAGGCGAGAGAGCGAACGTTCCAGACGACCGGCCGTAGATTCGTGCAATCCCTGCACAAGGTGCTTTAATGACAACCATCAACGTACCGGAAGATGTGCTCGATAAGGCCATGCGCGTGTCGCGCGACGCGTCGGCGGAGCAGGTTGTCGTGAAGGCGCTGGAGGAATACGCTCGTCGGCACAGCCAGGCCGAGCTTGCCAAACACCTCGGCACGTTCGAGGACTTCATGACGCTCGATGAACTCGACAAGATGCGGGGCGCGCGTTGACGTCGCTCGTGCTTGTTGATTCCTCGGCTTGGGTGCAATCGCTCAGACGCAAGGGTGATTCGGATGTCCGTGCGCGTGTCCACAAACTGTTGGTGAGCGACCGCGCCGCTTGGTGCGACGTCGTACGGGTGGAACTGTGGAACGGCGTACGCGGAAAAAAGGAGCACGAGCGACTCCGCGACCTCGACGAACGCTTGCCCCGTCTGCCGATCACCGATGCCGTCTGGGAAGTCCCTTGTCAGACGGCCCGCCATGCCCGCTCATGCGGGGTGACCGTCCCGTCAAACGACCTCGTGATCTTCGCTTGTGCGAAAACGTATGGAGTGCCGATCGAGCACGTCGACAAACACTACGATCTGTTGCAACGCCTCTGAAGCATTTGACGGAACCGTTATGGCTTGGATCACCGAAAACCGTCGTACCCCCGTCGTCGAGCGCAGGCCCGAACCCTACCTCACCGACGACATGAAGATCGACATCGCCAACAAGTACTTCCCGCGCTATCCCACCAAGCGGGCGGTGCTGCTCCCCGCGCTGCACGCGGTTCAGCATGCGTACAATTGGATTCCGTCGCAGGCGATGGAGGAGATCGCCGCGTTTCTCGAGATCGCGCCGGCGGAGGTGATGGACACGGCGACGTTCTACGAGGAGTACTGGCTCAAGCCCAAGGGCAAGTACCTCGTGCAGGTCTGCCGCTCGCTCTCGTGCGAGATTTGCGCGTCGGCTGATCTGACGAACCACTGCAAGCAGAAGTTCGGCATCGACGTCGGCGAGACGACGCCGGACGGGCGGTTCACGCTTGTCGAGCTCGAATGCCTCGGCTCCTGCGGCACCGCGCCGGCGGCGCTGGTGAACGAAGTGCTGCACGAAACGGTGACGGTCGAGCAGCTCGACAAGGTGCTCGACGCGCTGCCGGATGATCCGCATGACTACAAGGACCCGACGGTTACGTGGGAAGAGAACGGACACTGACCCATCCAAGCGAAAAAGAGGAGCGCCGCGATGCGACAACTCAAACTCACCGCAGTGATCGAGCGCGAGGGAGACGGGTATTCCGCGCTCTGCCCGGAGATTGACGTCGCCAGCCAGGGAATGACGGTCGACGAGGCGCGCGCGAACCTTCGCGAGGCCGCCGACCTCTTTTTCGAGTCGGCAAGCGAAGCCAAAGTTGAAGAGCGTCTCCACTACAAAGTGCGCGTGGAACCATTCGAGATGACGGTTGGCTAGGTTGCGGCCGATGTCCGGACAGGAGGCGCGCCGAATCGGAACATTGCGATCGGTCATTCGCCAGTCGCAGCTGTCCAAAGGGGTTTCGAAACATGATGAAGAAAGCGCCCGACAGCTTCCTCGGTTGGCTGGGCCGACAGGTCGGCTTCGTCCACAAGGCGGTGAAAACCGACGTGACGAAGAAGCCCGCGCCGCCGCCGAAGGTTCTGTATCGAGCGGACAATGTGGAAGAAGCGCCGCATCCTCAGCAGCCCAACATGACGCTGCGGCGGACGACGATTGATGAAGTGATAAAAAAGGAGAGTAGGCAGTAGGCAGTAGGCAGAAACGCGGAGTGTCAATGCTCCCGCTTCTCTGCCTACTGCCTACTGCCTACTGAATACTGAATACATGGCTTTCACCGAACCCGTCCTCACCAAACGCATTCCCCTTGACCCGGCCCGGCGCAAGCTGATCCGCTACGACGATTATGTCGCCACCGGCGGCTACGTCGCGCTGCGCAAAGCGCTGGCGATGGCGCCGGCGGACATCATCAAGACCGTCACCGACTCGGGGTTGCGCGGGCGCGGGGGGGCGGGGTTCAGCGCGGGGCAGAAGTGGTCGTTCATCCCCAAGGAGAAGAAAGGGCCGCACTACCTTGCCGTTAACGCGGATGAGTCGGAGCCGGGGACGTTCAAAGATCGTTATCTGATGGACTACGACCCGCACTTGATGCTCGAAGGGATCGTTATCGCGTCGCTCGCGACACAGTGCGATACCGCCTACATCTTCATTCGCGGCGAATACCACCGCCAGACGAAGGTGCTCGAGCTCGCGGTGAAGGAAGCCTACGACCAAGGCATCTTCGGTAAGAACATCCTGGGCAGCGGCAAAGCGCTGGAGTGCTACGTCCACAAGGGCGCCGGCGCGTACATCTGCGGGGAAGAGACGGGATTGCTCGAAGCGCTCGAGGGCAAGCGCGGGTGGCCGCGCAACAAGCCCCCGTTCCCCGCCATCGCCGGCGCGTTCGCCCGGCCGACGGTCATCAACAACGTTGAGACCCTCTGCCTCGTCCCCCCCATCATCGAGCGCGGACCCGTCGAGGGCCCCAAGTGGTTCAAGTCGATGGGCACGACCACCTCGCCCGGGCCCAAGCTCTTCGGCATGAGCGGCCACGTCAACAACCCCGGGATCTACGAAAATGAACTGGGCATCACCCTCCAACAGTCGATCGACATGGCCGGGGGGATGAAGGGCGGGAAGTACAAGGCCGCGATCTGCGGCGGAATCTCGATGGGCGTGCTCGGCACCAACCAACTCGACATCAAGCTCGACTTCGACGACGTGAGGTTCCGCGGCGGCTGCCTCGGCCTCGGCACGGCGGGCATGATCGTCATGAACGAGCACACCGACATGGTCAAGGCGCTGCGCAACTGCGTGCGCTTCTACGCCCACGAGTCCTGCGGCCAATGCACGCCCTGCCGTGAAGGCTCCGCGTGGATGCGCAAGATTCTCGACCGCATCCTCGACGGTTACGGCAAGGCAACCGACCTCGAGATGCTGCTGGAGCTGGAGAAGACAATGGGCATCATGCCCGGCACGACGATCTGCGGATTAGCGGATGGAACGGCGTGGGCGACGCGCACGTTCATCAACAAGTTCTACGACGAGTTCGCCGCGGTGTGTCCGGAAGCGCCGATCGAGACGGTGCCGCTGACGATCAAGCGAGGCACGCTGAACGTGCTGACGCCGATGGGATCGAATACACGGTAGCGGAGGTCATGGCGAAGAAGCCTCCTACACTGGCGGAGCAGGCGGAGTTGCTCTCAGAGTGGGATGCGGGGGAGTTCCCAAGCGTTGAGTCAAGCGTTCACTATCATCATCACGCACATGGGTACGGGATAGATCTATGGCAATATCTTCGTAAAGCCGCGACATTCAATCGACACATGGCGATTCGGGTTCCGCCGACGGGAACGCGGCGGGACGGAAGCGTAAGATACAAGCAGAAGAATGGCCGAGTTTCTAATCGAGCGCGATGGTAAGATTCTGTCATACGGTCTGCCGGAGAGTTGAGATGGCCAGATTGAAGCGGTCACAGGAAGAAACGGAATCGCGTACCAAACGGCAGGAGGCGTTGGCGGCAAGGGTCCGTGAGCGAGCGGAGGCGGCTTTGAGGGCGCTACGTGCGGCATCGAAGGATCGACAAGCGATCCATGAGATAGAGTGGAAGCAAACAAACCACGATACGCTTGGGGATATCGACGAAATTGGAGGCGTATTGCAAGGATTGGCTGCCTGGGTAACAAGTGGCTCTCAACACCGTGATCCCGAGGGCGCGCTCAACCGTCTATCAAAAATTCGCGCGCAAGGATTCAAGGCTCGATCGCTTCTGCTCGAACATTGCAAGCGATGCAAGAGATTGTGGGAGTACTTGGGGCGACAAGAGGAACTTCGCAACGCACTGGAAGGATTTTTCGAGGAAGAGACGCAGTCGCGCGTAGTCCCGATCGAACGAGCCCGCCATGGCCGGCAAGGCATAAAGAGATCAGCTTGAGTTAGTTCGGGTGACGCGCACGTTCATCAACAAGTTTTACGACGAGTTCGCGGCGGTGTGCCCGGAAGCGCCAATCGAAACCGTCCCGCTGACGATCAAGCGCGGGCAGTTGAACGTGCTGACGCCGATGGGGAGCAACACGCGGTAGTTTGTTCCGTGAAACCGGGGAATCCCCGGGACTGCGCCGCGCTACGCCCCGGGGCGTAGCGCAGCGGAGTCCCGGGGATTCCTGCTTTCCCTTGACGCAATTGCATTCACTTGCTTCACTCAGGACATGCCCGAAAAGGCATGGTGGCGCGTGGACATCGGTACCTACTGCGCTTGGCTCCCCGGTGATCACCGCGGCTTCCGCAGTCACGATCACAACATTCACTCCAGCGGGGA
>JBBSLV010000153.1:0-8513 GCA_038233535.1 Tepidisphaerales bacterium
CGCCAAGGCCACCCGGTCTCGGATAATCAGTCGCAGCGAACGATCGGCAGCCGCGGACCGGCGACGCTCGAAAACTACCATTTTCTTGAAAAGATCAGCCACTTCGACCGGGAGCGCATCCCCGAGCGCGTGGTCCACGCCCGCGGCTTCGTCTGCTACGGCGAGCTTGAAGCCACCGGCATGATCGGCGATGAGCCGGCATCGAAGTACACCCGGGCGAAGCTCTTTCAGGAGAAGGGCAAGAAGACGCCGCTGGCGATCCGGTTCTCCACGGTCATCGGCGGGCGGGATTCATCCGAGGTCGCGCGCGATCCGCGTGGCTTTGCCGTCAAGTTCTACACCGAGGACGGCAACTGGGATCTGGTGGGCAACACCCTGGCGATCTTCTTCATCCGCGACGCCATCAAATTCCCCGACGTCATCCACGCCCTCAAGCCCGACCCGGTGACGTTCCGCCAGGAGCCCAATCGCATCTTCGATTTCATGAGCCAGACGCCCGAGTCGATGCACATGCTCACGCACCTGTTCAGCCCGCGCGGCATCCCCGCCGGCTACCGGCACATGGAAGGGTTCGGCGTCAACACCTACAAGATGGTCAACGCCGCAGGCGACACCGTGCTCGTGAAGTACCACTTCCACCCGCGCTGCGGTCTGGCCTGCCTGACGGCGGCGGAGGCGGAAAAGGTGCAGGGCAAAGACCTGGGTTCGGCGTCAAAAGACCTTCGCGAGGCGATCGATCGCGGCGAGTTCCCGCAGTGGGACGTGTCCGTCCAGATCATGGAGGACCACGATCACCCCGAGCTCGACTGGGATCCGCTCGACGACACCAAGATCTGGCCGGAGGACAAGTTCCCGCTGCGCCGCATCGCCGTGATGACGCTCAACCGCAACGTCGCCGACCACCACAACGAGAACGAGCAGATCGCGATGGGCACCGGCGTGCTCGTCGATGGGCTCGACTTCTCGGACGACAAGATGCTCGTCGGCCGCACGTTCTCGTATCCCGACACGCAGCGCTACCGCGTCGGCCCGAACTACCTCCAGCTCCCGGTCAACCAGCCGAAGAACGCGAAAGTGCAGACCAACCAGCGCGGCGGGCAGATGTCGTACGGCCTGGATCTTGCGCCGGGGCAGAACCCGCACGTCAACTTCGAGCCTTCGCTCCACAACGGCCTGAAGCCCGCCGCGCCCAAGCCGCACAACTCGCCCGAGGTCCGCGGCCGGCTCACGCAGAGCGTGATCGAGCGGCGAAACGATTACGCCCAGGCCCGCGCCCGCTACTGCACCATGATGGACTGGGAACGCGACGACCTGGTCCTGAACCTCGGCGGACTGCTCGGCCAGTGCGAGCGCGACGTGCAGGAGCGAATGCTGTGGCACCTGCTGCTGGTCCACGACGACTATGGCACGCGCGTCGGCAACCACTTCGGCATGACCGCCGACGACGTCAACCACCTCGAGCCGCTTGCGGGGCAAGTCCTGACGAACGAAGAAAAGTCCCGCCTGCACAAGCTCGGCAACAACGGCGACAAGATCGACCCCAACGTCTGGGGCAAGCACACCAGCTCGGTCAAGAACTACCAGGCCACCGCCGAGCAGGTCCTCGGCGGCATGCGCAACGTGCCCTGCGATCGGTAGAGGTCGTCATTGAAGAAAGAGGACATTCGGACTATCCGTGAACCGCTGAAACGCGCACGATGTCACCGCGACGGATACTGGGTGTCCCCTTTGATCTCGAGCGCTGTCACCGGGATGACAGTGACAATGGGGCGCGACGGTACAATGACCGTTGATGGACCCGACGCAGCCTGAAGCAGACCCGCAATCGGACTGGTTCCGCCAACCCACGCGCCGCGAGCACGCGATCGCGGCGGGGTTGTTCGTTTTTTTTGGAATTTTCTTTCTGGCGCTGTTCGTCGTCGTCGAGGGGTGGTGGTTTCGCTGGGTGATCGCGGGACTGGGCGTGTACTCGATCCTGCACGGCGGGGGGCACGCGCGCGATTTCTTCCGCCGGCGGGGGGATGGGTAAGTGATGGGTTCCTGGGACACATTCGAGCGATTCCGCCAGAAGGGCCTGGACGCGCGGCGTGCGGGGCAGTGGGACGCGGCGCGGCTTTATCTGCTCGAAGCCGCGCGGGCGATGACCGCGCTGGCGCGCGACGCCCAAGGCGAATCGCTGCGCACGGGCCGGCAGGAGATCGCGGCGCGGCTGCTCGAGCTGGCGCGCGATTCTGAAAGCGCGCACCAGGAGCGGCGACGACCGAACGCGGTCCGGCGCACGCCGCGCGAGCAGGACGGGTCGTCCGAAGCCGACGGCGCCGCGTCGGCCGATCGATGGATCGTGAAGGAGAAACCCTCCATCCGCTTTGACGACGTCGCCGGCCTGGACGACGTGAAGGAGGACATCCGGCTGAAGATGCTCTACCCGATGGAGCACCCGGAGCTGGCCGAGCGGTTCGGCATCCGGTCCGGCGGGGGAATCCTGCTCTACGGTCCCCCGGGCACGGGCAAGACGATGCTCGCCAAGGCCACCGCCGGCGAGATCGACGCCACGTTCTTCCGCATCTCGCCCGCGGATGTCTTGAGCAAGTGGGTGGGCGAGGCCGAGCAGAACATCAAGAAGCTCTTCGACGCCGCCGCCGCCGAGCCGCGCAGCATCATCTTCATCGACGAGATCGAAGCGCTCGTGCCCGCCCGGCGCGACGAAGGCTCCAGCGTCATGCAGCGCGTCGTCCCGCAGATCCTTCAGGGCATGGAAGGATTCGACAAAAAGGGGTCATTCTACAAAAAGGGGTTGAAAAAGGGGTCGGACCCCGTTTTGTCCAACCAAAAAACGGGGATGGGGACGGTTTTTTTCCTCGGCGCGACCAACGTCCCCTGGCAGCTCGACCCGGCCGTGCTGCGCCCGGGGCGATTTGACGAGAAGGTCCACATCCCGCTGCCCGACCTGCCGGCGCGGCGGAGGATGCTCGAGCTCTATCTCGCCAACCGTCCCCTCGCCGGCGATGTGGACTTCGACGACCTATCCACGCGCTTGGCGGGCTACAGCGGCGCGGACATCAAGTACGTCTGCGACCGCGCGGCCACCATCCCGTTTCTGCAGAGCGTCGCATCGGGGGAGGAAGGCGAGATCACGGCGGCGGTGCTGGAGACAGTGCTCGCCGACGCGCGACCGTCGGTGTCGCGCGAAGCGCTGGCGCGGTTCGAGCAATGGCGTGCGGCCGCCGATCGGGCATAGGCGCAACGCGAGGTTCGTTATTCTGTTGAAGGAACGCAGGCGACGCTTCACCGTATCTCCGCGGATAACCTTGTTTTTGATGGCCAGGACGATCATGCGGGAACTGCGAGAACACGTTCGATCGGCCGCCGCGCGGGCAGACGTTCGCGAGGCGGTGGCGCGCGTATATTCCGAGCTTCAACGCGAGATCGACGCCCGGCAACCCATCTGCTCCAGTTCCGGCCGGTGCTGCCGGTTCGAGGAGTACGGCCACCGGCTTTACGTCAGCACGCTGGAACTGGCGGGGTTTGTGTCGCAGTTGCCGGTTGCTTCGGAGTTGCCAGTTGTCAGTTGCCGGTTGCCAGCGAAAGCCACGTCACTGCCTTTACTGGCAACCGGCAACCCCCAACTGGCAACTTCTTCATGTCCATTCCAGATCGACAACCTCTGCTCCGTCCACGCCATTCGCCCGTTCGGCTGCCGGATGTTCTTTTGCGACCCGACGGCGACGCAGTGGCAGAACGAGCGCTATGAGCGCTTCCACGCGGAACTGAAGCGGCTGCACGGGCAACTCGACGTCCCCTATTTCTATGTCGAATGGCGACAAGCCTTGGCGGCGATGGGGCTGATGTAGCCTTTTTGGCAGCGCCGCCGGCACAAATGACGCCGGGTTTGAGGCCGTAGCTTTTCATTTCCAAAGCGGGTGCACCGTGGTGCGAAACATCTGGCGGGAATTCAAGACCTTCGCGTTCAAGGGGAACATGATTGATCTGGCGGTCGGCGTGATCATCGGGGCGGCGTTCGGGAGGGTGGTCTCGTCACTCGTCGAGCACATCCTCATGCCTTTGGTCGCGGCGCTGGTTCCCAACAGCAAAGGCGTGGAGAGCCTCGCATTCACGCTCAACGGATCGAGGATTCAGGTCGGGCTGTTTATCGGGGCCGTGATCAACTTCCTGATCGTCGCAACCGCGATCTTCATCCTGATCGTGAAGCTCGTCGGCGCGGTGGTGAGGAAGAAAGCCCCCCCGGCCAAGCCGGGCGAGCCGACGGCGAAGGAGTGCCCGCTGTGCCTTTCGGAGATTCCCATCAAAGCGCGGCGGTGCAGGTACTGCGCGGGGGACATGCCGGCGGAATACGAGGCGCTCGCGCCGCTTCCCTGACCGCAAACGCAAAAGACGCAAGCGACTGCCGTTCCGCCTCGGCGGTCACGGCGTCGCTTGCGTCCTGGCGACAAACTAAGGTGACTGCGGCAATCAGATGACTGCGGCGTCACCCGCTACTGGGCCGCGGGCTTGGCCTCTTCCAACTTCGTCGAGCGCTTTTTCCCTTCGACCGTCGCCGTGTACTTTTTCCCGTCGGCGGTGAATGACAGCTCGTGCCCCTTGAGCTTCCCGTCCTCGATCTGCATGTCCTTGCCGTCGATGCTCGCCGTGCCGGTGACTTCCTGGAAGTTCTGCTTGAGGTCCAGCTTCGCCTGCTGCTCCTGGCCGCCTTCGGCTTTGATCTTCGCCTCAGTCGCGCCCTCGACCTGGGCGGGCACGATCCAGTAGTAAATCGTGCTGCTGTTGACCTCGTCCTGATCGTCGGGCTTCCAGTCGTCCATGTCGAACGAATGGGAGACGATGCGGCTGCCGGGCTTCATGTCGGAGAGGATCTTCGGGCGGAGCTTGAGGTTCACCGCGGGCAGGAGGTACATCGTCAGGACGTCGGCCTCGCCGAAGTCCATGGTGAACAGATCCTTGATGGAGAATTCGACTTTGTCGGTCACGCCGGCGGATTCGGCGTTCTCATTGCTTTCCTTGATGCGTTGCGGGTCGATGTCGACGCCCACGCCGCGCGCGCCGTACTTCTTCGCCGCCGTCACGACCATCCGCCCGTCGCCGCAGCCAAGATCGTAGACAACGTCGTCTTTGGTGACGGCGGCCATTTCCAACATGCGGTCGACGACGGGCTGCGGCGTCGGGACGTAGGGGACGTCCTTCTTGACCGGCGCCGCCGACTCCTGAGCGCGAAGCTGCGCACCGGCGCCGAGCGACAACACCAGGGCGACCACCCATAGCGAATTGAACTTGCGCATTGCGATTCTCCCTTTCGTGTGTGGAACCATTGTTTGACGTCCGTAATCCATTTACCCATCAGCCATGACGGGCTCGAAGTTTCGTTGATTGTCGCGCGGCGCGGGTCTGGCGAACACCAGCAGCGGAACGCCCGCCGCGAGCACGCCCAGTCCGATGAGCGACCAGATGCCCGTGTAGGTCACGCTCGAATACAGCATGTACGCACACACGAGGATGAACAGCGCCGGCGTCACGGGGTAGAACGGGACGCGGAACGGGCGCTGGGCGTGCGGCTCGCGGAAGCGCAGCACGAGCAACGAGCACGCGGCCAGCAGGAAGAACACCCAGAAGACAGGGGTGGAGTATTCCACCATCGCCGTAAACCCGCTGGGCGCCAGCCCGCCGAACAGCACCAGCGCCAGCGCGATCGCGCCCTGCACGAGCAGTGCGTTGATCGGGGTGTTGCCGCGGTCGTTCCACCGCCCCAGCGGCGCCAGCAGCGGGACGTCGCGTCCCAGCGCGTAGTTCGTGCGCGCACCGGTGATGATTGTTGCATTGGTGGTGCTGGCCGCGGCGATCACGACGGCCAGGCTGATCACGACCGCGCCGCCCGATCCGAAGGCGCCGCCGGCGACGTCGGCGGCGACGGCGCTGGACGCAGCGACGCCTTCGAGCCCCAGCCCCATTACCATTGCGAGGTTGGCCACCACGTAGATGGCCGTGACGATGCCGATGCTCCAGAACAGCGCCGCGGCGATGCCGCGCCGGCCGCGCACTTCGGCGGAGAGGTAGGCAGCCTCGTTCCATCCGCCGTACGTGAGCAGGACGAAGACCATCGCCATGCCCGCCGCCCCGAAGCTGAACGTCGGTGCGACCGCGCCGGCGGCAGGTTGCGCGTCCGCGGGCGCGGGACCGCCGCGCATCGCGAGGTAGAACCCGGCGACGATCAGCAGCAGCACGCCGAGCACCTCGCAGACGGTCAACACGATCTGCGCCCACTTGCCCTGACGAAGGCCGGCGATGTTCAGCGCGGTCAGGAGGACGACGACCCCCGCCGCGTAAATCGCCGGCGACGCGGACCCGACGTCGAACAGGTTGGATGCATAGTCTCCGATGACGAACGCCTGGATCGCGATCGAGCCGGTCTGGATGACCGCCAGCCGCGCCCAGGCGAAGAGAAAGCCCACGCTTGGGCCGTACGCGCGCGAAAGGAAGTGGTAATCCCCCCCGGCGTCGGGGTAGGCGGCGGCAAGCTCGGCGTAGCAGAGCGCGCCGATGAGCGACACCACCCCGCCCGCCACCCAGAACGCGATGAAGTACCCGACGTTCGGGGAGTTGCCGGCGACGAGCGACGGCGCCTTGAAGATCATCGAACCGATCACGATCCCGACAATGATCGCGATCGCGTTGAGCGGAGAGAGGCAGCGCCGGGGGCGCCCGGTCTGGACATTCGCGGCGGTATCTTCGATGGCGGCAGTATCCACGCGCGGTCACTCCATCGCAATTGCCCTACGTCACGAGAGCGTGATGATGATGTGACACACCTCACGGGGCAACGTTGAAAGTTTTGGAGGAAAGCCGCTTTTTCCGCGCCATGCTGGGCAGGCCGTTGAAAGTGTCGCGGCCGGCGCCGCCGGGTCAACGAATGTGCTTGCGCCCACGTTTGGCAGCCACGTCGGTATTACCCATCGGGGTTGGTTGTGATTCAGCGCCGCGACGCCGGCAACCTGCCCGTGCGGGTGCCCCCGGTGAGTTGCGAAGCGGTTGTGTCTCTCTGCTTCGCCGCCGGTCCACACGGGCAGGCTGCCGCCGCCGCGGATACGGCGCGGACAGATCTTCGTTTAGCGGCCCCGCTTGCGGGGCAAGGGTGAAGACGCTCACTGCGAAGAACAGCAGCACGGGCGACCAAGTGACGAAGTACGTCTATGGCACGACGACGAGCGACAGTGGCGTCGCGCGCAACGACCTGCTCCGCGCCGTGATCTACCCGGATAGCGACGACACCGAAATCCTTGGCAACGGCAGCGACGGGACGTACGATCGCGTCGAGATAAAGTACAACCGTTTGGGTCAACTCATCGAGCGCAAGGACCAGAACACGACGGTTCACGCCTACGATTACGACAAGCTCGGGCGAGCCACGCAGGACCGCGTGACGGCGTTCGGGACGGGTGTGGACAATGCAATCAAGCGCATCAGTCGCACGTACGAGATGCGCGGGATGCTGGCGAAGCTCGCGAGCTACGACCACGCGACGGCAGGTCAGGGCGCTGTGCTCAACGACGTGCAGGAGAGCTACAACACGTTCGGGCAGTTGACGACGGAGCACCAGCAGCACGACGCCGCGGTGAACACGTCTACGTCGCCGAAGGTGCAGTATGGCTACGCCGACGGGTCGAGCAGTTTCAACCAGATCCGCGCCACCACGTTGACCTACCCCAACGCCCGCGCCATCACTTACGACTACGGCACGGGCGGCGGGATGAATGACGGGGGCGACGAGCTTGGCCGCCTACACCTACCTCGGTGGCGGCAGCGTTGTGCGGATCGACTACCACAGCCGCAGGTCCGGCTGGACCTGTGGGGCGGGACGAGCGGAACCTACGGCGGGTTGGATAACTTCGGGCGGGTGACGGACCAGAAGTGGGCGACATTCGGCGGAACGATCAAGGATCAGTTCCAGTACGGTTACGACCGCAACTCCAACCGCACGTCTCGCGACAACACGCAGACGACCAACCTTGATGAGCTATACGGCTATGACAGCCTCGATCGGTTGGCGAACATGGACCGGGGCACGCTCGCCGGCGGCGCGATCGCTTCGCCGATCAAGGAGCAGGACTGGACGCTCGATCCAACCGGCAACTGGTCGGGGTACGTGACCAAGACCGGCGGGACGACGGACCTGAACCAGTCACGGGCGCACAACCCGGCCAACGAGATCGGCACCGAAAATAAAGGGGATAAGAACGGGGTCGCAGTCCGTATTGAACGAGCAGTGTCAAAAACGATTGCGTTTCCATTTTTGTCTGAAAACGGATTGCGTCCCCGTTGTTGCCCCCGCAGCTTCTGCATAAGACCAACTTTATTTGCCGCGATGGAAACTATGTAAGGCGGGCTCCTCCGAAGTTATGGTCTTTCACGAGGTCACCCGCGCACGGGGCGCGGGGCCTCAATCGGTGGAAACGACCTGCAACGGCAAAGGAGACCCGCCATGAGCGATGGTACCGCGACGATGA
>JBBSLV010000154.1:0-8509 GCA_038233535.1 Tepidisphaerales bacterium
AAGTTCCTCGACACGCCGGTGAAGCGATACAGTTCGGGCATGTACGTGCGGTTGGCGTTTTCCGTCGCGGCCCATCTGGAGCCGGAGGTGCTGATCGTCGACGAGGTGCTTGCCGTCGGTGACGCGTCGTTTCAGAAAAAATGCCTCGGAAAGATGGGCGACGTCGTCAAGGAAGGGCGCACGGTTTTGTTCGTCAGTCACAACATGGACGCCGTCGCCGCCCTCTGCACGCACTGCGTCCTGATCGACAAAGGCCGCGCCAGCGAGCGGTTGACGTCCGACGAAGGCGTGAAGCGCTACACGGCGCTGGCGAACGTTGATGACGACGTCCCGATCAGGGACCGCCCGCGCAAGCAGGACAAGAAGCGCCCGCACATCTTCCAGAACCTCACGATGCACACGACCAGCGGGCACCGCAACATCGTCGAGTGCGGCGGAGAGGTGACGTTCGAGATCGAGGCCCAGGACTTCGACGGGGTGCGCGACGCGACCTGCGGCCTGGCCATCCACAACGACCGCGGGCACCGCGTGCTGTTTTTCCACACGCACTACCACAGCGGCTTCACGTTCGACGGACAGAGCAAGGGCCGCTTCACCTGCACCGTCCCGTCGCTTCCGCTCATCCCGGGCAGCTACTACATCGAGCTGGTGATGGCCGACGGGTACGGCATCATCGAGCAGATCGAGCGCGTCGACAGGTTGGACGTCACCCCGGCGAATCTGCTCGGCACGGGCATGCTGCCCAAGAAAAAACAGGGGTATTTCGTGCTGCCGGCGACGTGGACGAAGGAGTAGGGGAAATCCGAACGACGAAACCACAATGACGAACAAATGACGAAGCCCCAATGACGAAGCGTGCGTTCATTGGGTCTTGGTCATTCGTCATTGATTCGCCATTCTGGCTTGGACGTTCGAGCTTCACTCTCGTCATTCGGACGTCATTGGGATTTCGCGCATGCGTATCCTCCACTTGAGCACGAGCGACTCATCCGGCGGGGCGGCGCGGGCGGCGTTTCGGCTGCACAACGGGTTGTGCCAACTGGGCGTGGATTCCACCATGCTCGTCTCGAAGAAGGGCAGCCGCGACGAGCGTGTCGTGCGCTTGCGCCCGGACATGCGCCCGACGGCGCGCCTGCGGCGCTGCTTCCGCCGCCGGCAGATCCAGCGCGATTTCCGCGCTTATCAGGATTCCCGACCACCGGGTTACGAGCTGTTCAGCGACGATCGCAATGAACACGGCGGCGCGCTGCTACGCCGGATTCCCCCGTGCGATCTCATCAACCTCCACTGGGTTTCCAACTTTCTCGACCACCCGTCGTTTTTTCGCGGCGCCCCTCCCGTGCCGCTGGTCTGGCGCCTGGCGGACATGGCTCCGTTGACCGGGGGGTGTCACTACGACGACGGCTGCGGCCGCTTCACCGCCCAATGCGGCGCGTGCCCGCAGCTCGGCTCGAACGATCAGCTCGATCTCTCACGCCGGATCTGGCTTCGCAAGCGCGACGCGCTGGGCACGGTGGCTTCCGGACGGCTGACGCTGGTCGCAACCAGCAATTGGATCGCCCAACAGGCCGCCCGGAGCGCGTTGTTGCGTGACCTGCCCGTTCACGTGATTCCCAACGGCCTCGATGTCGAGGATTTCGCGCCGCGTGATAAGCGCTTCGCCCGCGCGACGTTGGGCTTGCCCGCCGAGGCGCGCATCGTGCTGTTCGCGGCCGACACGATCGACGTCCCCCGCAAGGGGCTGGCGCTGCTGCTCCAAGCGCTGGGCGGGCTTGTGGGCAAGGTCGAGGATCTGCTCCTGCTCTCGGTAGGCCACGGCAAACCGGTCGTCGATGGTCCGTGTCGCCACCAGCACCTCGGCAGCATCAACATCGATCGGTACCTGTCGCTGGCCTACAGCGCCGCGGACGTGTTCGTCATCCCGTCGATCCAGGAATCGTTTGGACAAACCGTCAGCGAATCGCTTGCCTGCGGCACGCCGGTCGTGGGCTTTGCGACCGGGGGAATGCTCGATATGGTTCGCCCGGGCGTAACGGGGCGTTTGGTCGAGGTTGGTGATGCCGCAGGCTTGGGAGACGCGATTCGGTCCATGCTGGGTAACCCGCAGGGGCTGCGTGAAATGTCTGCGCACTGCCGGCGCATCGCGGTCGCAGAGTATTCGATGCAGGTGCAGGCACGGGCGTATCGGCATCTGTACGCGTCGCTTCTCGGCATCGTTCGGCCGAGCGTCAACACAGGTCCGGCCGCGCCCGCGACGGTCTGAGCATCGACCGCGCCCGGCAAGACCGCGGCGGGTCCAATAAACGGCGGGTCCAATGAGACGTGTCGCGGCGGCGCGCTCGCTTCCCCTCGCCCCCGCGCCCAAATACGATTTAGACCTCCCGGTTTTCCCGATGAATTGTGGGATCAGAACCTGGGGAACCGGGGCCCGAGCCGCTTCCCTGTCGCCCCATCGCACTTCGTTGCGTATTGTCCTGAGGTGTCTGTGCCATGGAACTGCCGAAGATCACCATCGTTACGCCCAGCTACAACCAGGGACACTTCCTGGAAGAGACGATCCAGTCCGTTCTCGACCAGAAGTATCCCAATTTAGAGTATTTCGTGGTTGACGGCGGCAGCACGGACAACAGTGCCGAGATCATCAAGAAGTATGAGAAGCACATCAACTGGTGGGTCAGCGAGAAAGACCGGGGCCAGCCGCACGCGCTGAACAAGGGTTTCGATCGCGCGACCGGAGACGTGCTCGGTTTCATCAACAGCGACGACTGCCTCCTCCCCGGCGCCTTGAACTTCGTCGGAAAGCAGTTCGCCCAGGGCGTCCAGTGGCTCGTCGGGTGGGTGCTGTTCGTCGAGCCCGATGACCAGAACTATCCCCAGCTTTGGCACAGCTACGAACGTCCGGAGCACTGGTTCGTCACCAACCCCATCGGCCAGCAGGGGACGTTCTGGGCACGCGCGCTGTATCAGAAGCACGGGGGATTCCGAGAAGAATACGACATGGCGTTCGACTACGAATACTGGATGCGGCTGCGCTTCCACGCCGGGCTGATGCCCAAGGTCGTTCGCCGGTGCCTGGGCACGTACCGCATGCACGCGTCGAGCAAGACGATGACCCAGCCTTCCTGCGAGATGCAGCCGGAATATGAGCGGATCCGCGCCGATTGCATGAAGCTGCTGTCGCGCGAAGAGCAGGATCAGGTCACCGACTTCCGGCAGCGGCGGGCGATGAAGCGGCAGTGCGGGGCGGCGTGGAAGGCGCTTCGCGATGCCGACCTCGAATCGGCGCGCGGCCTGGCGAAGCAGACGCTCAGACGCGCCCCTTTCCAATGGGAATCATGGCGCCTGATGCTTCACGCCTTGCGGGGCCACTGAGCGGGGTGATATGCACGTGCAAAGCTGGACCGAATCGATTTCTTCGGGCGCGCGGACGATGAGTAAAACGCCATGCATTTCGGTCGTGGTGGCCGTCTACAACGGCGTGAAATACGTGTCCGAGGCGCTGGAAAGCATTCTCGCGCAGACGTTTGGCGACTTCGAGTTCATCATCGTCGACGATGGCTCGACCGACGGCACGCTGCCGATTCTTCAGCGCTTCGCCTCGAAGGATCCGCGCGTGATCGTCATCAGCCGCCCGAACACGGGCATCGTCGGCGCGCTCAACGACGGCATCGCCAAAGCCCGTGGAGAATTTCTGGCGCGCATGGACGCGGACGACGTTTGTTTCCCGCAGCGGTTCGAGCGGCAGGTGGTGTACCTGCGCGAGCATCCGGAGTGCGTCGGGGTGGGCACGTTCGTCCAGACAATCGACCCGTACGGATCGGTCCTCGACCGGCTCGTGCACGAGACGGAGCACGAGCCGATCGACCGGGAGCTGATGACCGGCCGTGGGTTTGCGATCGTGCAACCGACGATCATGATGCGCGCCGATGCGGTGCGCCGCGTGGGCGGATATCGGAAGCAATGGCAGCACTCCGAGGATCTCGATTTGTTCCTGCGCCTGGCCGAGGTTGGAAAGCTGCACAACATCCCGGAATACCTGTTGCAGTACCGCATTCACTACGAGAGCGCGAACCATTTACGTCACGAGGAGCAGCGCTCGATCAAGCACGATCTGATGGCCGAGGCGTATGCTCGCCGCGGGGTGGTAATACCGCCGGACGTGAAGTTCATCCGCCGCTACCCCCCGGCGAAGTTCGACCAGACGTGCAGGTGGGGCTGGCGGGCGCTGAAGATCGGGAACCGCGGCGCGGCCCGGTTGCACGCGCTGGACGCGCTGAAGATGGCCCCGCTGAACCCCGGCGCCTGGCGGCTTGCGCTATGCGCAGCCAGAGGACATTAAAATCGGGATGGGACCGTTTTTCTCAGAGCGTGTGACTGTCATCTGCGGTCCATTCCCGTATTTCCTCCGTGCCTCCGCGGTGATAATGCGTTGCTTTTCAGAAGCTCGAAGCCGAAGGGACGCGCGAGATCATCAGCTTTTCAACCACGCGCGAGACGACGGGCAAACTCGCGCGGCCCGGTTCGACGACGTGCGCCATCGCGGTTGTCATCACGCCGCCGACTCGCGCGCGGTAGCGCAGCTGCGCCATGATCGGCATCGACTCGACGATGCGCGGCTCGTCGAGGCGCAGGGCGTCGCCGAAATCGATGATCGTCGGGTAAGGGATGCGCCAGCGCGTGCGCCCGTCCCACACGGCACTGCCGGGGGTGTCAGCGCCGATCAGTTGAACGCCGCGGGACGGGCCGCGCGTCGGGACGGCTTCTGCGACGACGTGAGCGCGGTCGTCGATCCACGCGCACGACCAGAACCAGCGCTTGGCCGCGAGGTGCACCGGCTCGGCGCCGAAGTTGTGATCCTGATAGCCAAGCCCGTCAAACCGCGCGGGCCGGTCGCGCACGGTCACCTCGCCGGATGCGCTGCACAGCGGGTTCGACACGATCCACCCGTGCGGCTGGCGCACGCTGAAACCCTCGGCCATCGTGTACAGCCCCGGCGCGGTGGCGGTCGTGGGCGCGGGCGAACCTTTCGGGCCGAACGTGAGGTCGACCGCGCCGCGGATCGTCAGCCGCATCGAGCCATCGGCGGATCGCGTGAATCCGTCGTCGCCGACGGTAATGCCCCTCTCGGTGACGCGGCACGCGCCCGGCGCATGGTGCCGCACGGCGCGCCAAACGACGAAACCCTTCTCGTAAACGCGCACGAACACGCCGGGGAACTCGCTGGGCAGCGGCGGGGAAACCCGCGTCGGAAATCGCCGATACCACGCATAGCGGCGGAGGTAGCCGGGATGGAACGGGTTGCCGTCGAACAGCAGCGCGGTGACCCGCACGTCGGCGACGGGGTCGTGGGCCTCGAAGTACCACCACTCATACCCGCCCGGCGCGATCACGCCGCGCGGCGCATCGACGTCGGCGGGAGCGGGGTTCGTCACCAGCGGCAGCGTCGGCACGCGGGTATTCTGTGCAACGCTCGCCGCCGCACAAGCGGGGCGGAAACTGTGGACGGCGCAGGGCGAGACAACTCTCGCCCTTACGAAACGTCGTGGCGCGCCAGCCGCCACGCGGCGGGGAGCTGGCGGAGGCGCATGGCGGTGGTGAGCCGCGGTCGCGCCGGCGGGCGGCGCAGCGTGGCGTCGGCAAGCGTCACCAGCGCGGCGGCGAACAGCCGCGACTTGTCCCCGGCGATCCAGGGGATCGCTTCGGACCCTTCCGTCAACAGCGACCTCGCGCGATCCCGCTCGAACTCCCGCAGCTCATCCAGCCGCTCGTTGACGGTCCCGGCGAGCAGATCGCGCTCGCTGTAGCGGAACCGGGCGAGGTCTTCCAGCGGGATATAAATTCGGCCCCGGTCGCGGTCGGCTGGGACGTCGCGCAGGATCTGCACGATCCGCAACCCGACGCCGAGTCGCTCGATCGGTCGCGGGGCATCGGAGTGCTGCAACCCGAGAACCTCGCTCACCGCGGCGGCGACGCTCCCCCCGGTCGCGCGGCAATGTTGCTCGAGTCTGCCCCACGTCGGGTAGCGCACGATGGCCGCGTCGCGTGCCCGCTCCTCGGCGAAGCAAAGGAAGTGCTCGCGGCGAACGTCAAACCGCTCGGCTGTTCGTGCGAACGCGTGCAGCGCGTGCTGCTGCTGAGACCGCGAGCCGGGCGACGGCAGCTCCAAGCCCCGGCCATAGATCTGCTCCAGCCGGTCGCGGAACGTGGCGAGAAGCCCCTCGCTCTCCCCCGTAGCGCAACACGAACCCGCCGGCGAGACGACGGCCGGGTGCTGGCGGAGGCCATGTCCCCCCGAAAGCTCGACGGCGTCGCGCCCGATCGCGTCGGCGATCATCCCGAAGAACGCGACGACCGAGCACGCCGCGTCGCGCTTCCAACGGTCGAGAAACCGGCCGGCGAACGCGAAGTCCTCCCAGGAGCGGCACATGCGCCGGGCAGCGTGAAAGCTCGGGGCGTCCGCGGGGTCGGATTGGACGGTTGTGGTGCGACGCACGCGCGTATCTTAATCATGGTCACTGAAGTGACCATACCGCCGGGAAATCAGCATCGTGTACAACATGAGAAATCAGCATCGCTTGTCCCCAACAGGCTTTGCCCGTACCATGCTCCGTTCGTCGTCCCCAGCAGACCCTTTTCCCCGTCCGGAGCGTGTGCGTGGCCAAGTCCGAGCCCATCGAGATCGAAGCGACCGTGTCCCAGGCGTTGCCCAACGCCATGTTCAAGCTCCGGTTGGACGGCACGGACAAGGAGATCCTCGGCATCGTCTCCGGTAAAATGCGCAAGCACTTCATCCGCATCCTGCCCGGCGACCGCGTGAAGGTCGAGCTGTCGCCCTATGACCTGACGAAGGGTCGGATCGTGTTCCGGCAGAAGTAAGGCCCGCTGCGCGGGAAGTTCCAAGAACCAAGAACCAAACAAGCACCAAAACTCAAACGAAGAAAGCTCCAAACCAGGAACTCCCGTTTGGAGCTTTCTTCTTTTCTTCCTTTGGAACTTATTTGGTTCTTGGTTCTTCCCGCGCAGCGGGCAGTTCTTGCTTCTTGGAACTTCGACTCACATCACTGCCGCGTAATAATCCCGCACCCTCCGCGTGTGCAGAGCGATCAGCAGCGCGACCGGATAGAGGCAGCCGACCACGACCGCGATCACACTGCCGATCATGACGCCCGGCGACGTTGCCGCTGGAGCCGTGCCCCCGCCGAGGGTGGCGAAGCTGGTCCAGAAGAAAATCCACGCGATGCCCCCGACGATGGCGATGGGGATTTTCAGCCACGCGTAGATCTTGTGCATCCGCCCCGCGCGGGGGTGCTGGCGGAGCATCAGGATGCCGATCACCAGCAGGTAGATCGCCAGCCCCAGGCTCAGCGCCGCGCAGACGAGCACGATGACGGCGGCCGTCATGTTGATGTTGAACGTCGGCCCCGCGAAGCCCCCGCCACCGATCGCGCCCCCGCCCCACGTCGAACTGTTGACGATCGCCCCTGTATTGTCGAGCGCGAGCATTCCCTGGTTGGTCATAATCGTGAGGCTCGCGCCGGCTTTATTCGAGATGAACGAAACGTGCGTCAGTTGCCCGGTCGCTTCCGGGATCGTCGCCACGGGGTCGAAGAACCCCTGCGCCGGACTGCTGAGCATCGCGTCAAGCTTCGACTTCTGCGCCTGGGGCAAGGACTGCCCGGCCTGGCTCTGGACCTTGTCGATGATCGCCTTCACCTGCGCCGGCGTGAGCCCCGCCTGCCAGTTCTGCTGTTCGCCGGTCTCGGACGCGTTCACGCGCACGGAGTGGCGGCCGTCTTCGGGGACGAATTTCGCATGATCATCCGCCAGCTCGATTCGTCCCTCGCCGACGATGAAAAAGTCCGGTCCCTCGCCGCCTTTGGCGTCGGGGAGCTGCCCGCTGTCGGTGACGTTCTGCTGGACGACGGACACGGTGAGGTCCGAACCGCTCAGCCGGAAGATCTGCCGACCGGACGTGGCCAGCAGCGCGTCGAGTTGATCGCGGCGGGGCTTGGTGATCGCGCGGTGCATCGCCAGCCCCCGCAACACGGTCTGGCGATCCTCGGAGGGCATCGACAGCGTGTCGAGCGGCGCGGGCGCCGGCGCCGCAGCGGCGACGCTCGCGGCCTGCCGCGCGGTGGCCGCGGCCTGAGTCATGCCCGAAATCATCACCATCCCGACTGCCTGCAACCCCGCGATGCCGTTGAACAGCAGCGAGAAGCTCCCCACCACGATGCTGATCACCCCGATCGCCGTGATCAGCCCCGGGCGCTGATTCACGGGCGTCGAGTACGCGATGGACTGAACCGGCACCGGGGGCAGAGGTTGCGGCAGCGAGCTCATGGCGGAGAATTATCCCGCTTTTCGCTCCAGCCGTCCAAACGAAATCGCCGATGAAAGTTATCGGACGGGAATGAGGAGTAGGCAGTAGGCAGTAGGCAGCAGGCAGAAAAGACAAATCCGTCCATTCGTCTTTTCTCCGTACTCCGCCTACTGCCTACCGCCTACTGCG
>JBBSLV010000155.1:0-8462 GCA_038233535.1 Tepidisphaerales bacterium
CGCCAAGGCTCCCTTCGGGATGGCAATCCGCGTCATTGCCGGGCGCGTCGGTTACTCAAGCGGATGACGCGGCGAGCGCTGTCTCCACCGGCGTCGGGCCAACCCTGTGGCGACCATCGCTCCGATCAATACCACCCCCGTCGGCTCGGGGACCGGCGTGAGCCTGAACCCGCTGCGCGTTCCGTCGAAGGTCCCCACGCCCACGATCTCCCCCGCGTCGTCGATCGTGTACGCCCGCTGAAGCACCCATCCGGAGCCGTCGGGCAGAAGCGCGTTCAGGTCGAGCATTTGCCCGTTCTCGTAGAGGAATGCCGCCTGCTGGAAAGTCGGGCCGGCAAGGTACGACCAGCCGACGATCTGGCCCGCCGCGCTGGCGTCCGTTGGCTCGCTGTACGACCCGCCCAGCGTGCCCAGGTCGGTCGCAGCCCCGTTGGCGTCGTAGCGCGTGGCGCGGGTGGAGCCGGCGTAGGACGCCTGGCCGAGGATGATGTCGTCGTCGGTGACGATCATCGCTTCGCCGGAGGCCGCGCCGGCCGGGAGCGCCAGCAGGCTGCCCGTGCCGTTCTTCCATAGCGCGGGCCGGCGCATGGTGGCGACGCCCGCCCAGCCGACGATGTCGCCGGCCGTGTTGATGCCCCGCGCCCCGCCCGAGCCGTCCCCGGTCGGCGGCGTGGGCAACTGCGTCAGCGCGTTGCTGCCGATCGTGTAGCTGAACGGCTTGTACGCGCTGATGCCCACGACCGTGCCGGCGTCGTTGATGCCGTACGCATGGGTATGGCCGACGCCGCTGAGCATAGGAAGCTGCGTGAGCGTCCCGCCAGTGTGGACGAAGGCACGGTCGCTGATGTTGAACCCGTGCAACTGGCTGGAGAGGAAGCCGACGGCCTGGCCGGCGCCGTTGACGTCACGGCCGTGGGAGTGCGCAAAGCCTGGGAACGCGCCCAAGTCGCGAACGTTTCCCGGGGAGTAGACGACGGCCCGCACGCCTGAACCATTGAACGTCGCGCCCGCGATCGACGTGCGGGCGGCGTTGCCGCCGTAGGCGTTGGCGACGGTGGCCAGGTGGCTGACGACGGACGCAGAGTACGCAGCCGCCGCGCTGGCCGGACGCCCGGACACGACGACGCCCGCCGAGACGATGGCAACCACCAATACCGACGCCAAAATCCGATGAATCCGCATGGGCGACCCTCCTGAGGTGTTCGATTCGGGGGGTAATCATATCGGCGCGCCCGTCGTGCGTTCAAACGCCCGGGTACTGGGATAGGCCGCGGGCGGCCGCGGGACACCCGCCGCAAGCGGCGGCGCTAAACGGGCGTGGAGGCGAGTTGTTCCGTTTTGCGGCGCAGTTGCCCGCAGGCGGCGTCGATATCCCGTCCCCTGCTCTTGCGGACGTGCGCGTTCACCCCGCCGTCACGCAGGATTTCCTGAAAGGTCACGACGTCCCGCGACTTCGGGCGCTTGAACGGAAGCGATTCGACCTCGTTGTAGCGAATGAGGTTGACGTTCGCGCGCATCGTCTTGCAGATGCGCACGAGCTCATGCGCGTGCTCGGGCTGATCGTTCACGCCGCTGAGCAGGATGTACTCGAGCGTGATCTCGCGGCCCGTCTTGTCGAAGTAGTATCGCGCGGCGTCGAGGATCTCCGGCAGCGCGAAGTGCTCCGCCCAAGGGATCAGCTGCTTGCGCAGCGACTCGTTGGGCGCGTGCAGGGAGATCGCGAGGTTGATGGGCAACGCCTCGTGCGCCAGCTCGCGCATCTTCGACGGCACGCCGACGGTCGAGATCGTCAACCGTCGCGCGCCGAGCCCGAGACACTGCGGATCGGTCATGATGCGCACCGACTGCATTACGTTCGCGTAGTTCGCCATGGGTTCGCCCATGCCCATGAACACCACGTTCGTGATCCGCTCGCTGCGCGCGGACAGGATGCGGTTAAAGGTGTGGACCTGCTCGACAATCTGACCGGCCGACAAGTTGCCCTTCACCCCGTTGATCCCGCTCGCGCAGAACTTGCAGCCGACGGGACAGCCCACCTGCGAACTGACGCACGCGGTGCGCCGGTCCCCGTCGGGGATCATGACCGTCTCGGCCGTCGCCTCCGGTTGCCCTGAGCCTGTCGGAGGGAGCCAGATGAGCAATAGTTTTATGGTTCCGTCGTCACTGCTCTGCTGTTTCGTAACCGACGCGCTGGCAAACGTCATCGCGTCGGCGAGCTTCGTCCGTTCGCGCGCGGGCAGGTTCGTCATCTCCGCGGGGTTCGTGACGAGCTTGTTGTAGACCCAATCGCGCACCTGCTTCCCGCGGAAACTGGGCCAGCCGAGGCGAGCTATAGCTGAGTCGAACTCCTCTGGAACGAGGTCGAAAAACCGGGGCTTTTCCAGAAGTGGAACGTTGAGGGGCATACGATTTGTTTGAGCCATGAGTACGGCGGACAGATGCGTAACCGGCAGAACGGCGCAGTACGTTACTCTTTACGTGTTTGGCCGTTGACGGTTCGGACCTTAACTGGTTGACTGGAAGGTGGCAACATGAACGTGTCCACAACCCACAACCGCGACGACGTGCATCGCAGCAAGAGCGATGGGGATGGTAAGCGGACGAACCCCGATCGTGCCCCAGGCAACGGCAACGGCGCGCCCGGTGCCGTCGCCAAGGCGGGAGCGGACTTCCCGCGCGTCCCGACGGATCGCACGGACGAGCAACTTCTGGCCGAGTACCGCCAGGGCGACCGCAACTCGTTCGCTCAGTTGATGGCGCGTTACCAGCGCGAGCTGTATCACTTCCTCGTGCGCTTTCTCGGGGACCGCGCGGCGGCGGAGGACGTGTTCCAGGAAACCTTCCTTCAGGTGCACCAGTCGGCCGATCAATTCGACCTTTCGCGTCGCTTCCGCCCGTGGCTGTTCACCATCGCCGCCAATAAAGCGCGCGACCTGATCCGCTCGCAGGCGCGCCGGCCGACCAACCCGCTGTCGGCGTCGATCAGCCCCGGCGACGACGAATCCGGCGAGTTCATCGACCTCATGCAGTCAACGGCCGCCATGCCCGACGACTCCATTCAGCGCGAGGAGCTTCAGGAACTGGTGAAGAAGACCGTGATGCACATGCCCGACCATTTGCGCGAGATTTTGTTGCTCTCGTATTTCCATCAATTTCCGTACAAGCAGATCAGTGATATTCTCGATATTCCGCTGGGAACCGTAAAGTCGCGGCTGCACGCTGCCGTCGCTCACTTCGCCGACCGCTGGAGGTCAATGAACCACGGGCGTTTCGCGTCGTAGGCAAGTGGGGTGGCCGGGGACGTCCCCGGCCCTTTGCAAACGCCGGTGGAGCCGTTTGTAATGCAGTGCACACATGTTTTGAGAGGGGCAGCCGCCGGAATCACATCCAGTCCGGTGTACTACAAGTCAGGGGATGCCGTATGACGAAAAGTATGAGTGAGAATGACCGCCGCGCCATTGATCTGCTGCTTGATCGCTCGGCCGACGCGAACAACGGCAACGGAAACGCTTACGTGACGCACGCCCAGACCGCGACCGAGCCGAGCATCCAGGCAGTGCAGAGCGTTCTAACCGTGCTCGACCTCATGCCGGTCGACGAGCCGACTTCGGATCTGCTGACGCGGACGCTGGCGCGGATCGATTCACGACCCGACATGGCCGCCGCCGAGCCGATGCATCCCGCGACCGCCGCGATGATGACGAATCGACCGCACGCGTAAGCGTCGGCGGCGATAATTCAAATTGGCAGGTTCGGTTTTGTGAGCGTTTCGATGAGCATGTCGATTTGCTCGTCCGTGTGCTCGCTTGATAGCGTGATGCGCAGTCGGGTGCTGCCGCGCGGCACGGTGGGCGGGCGGATGGGCATGACGAGCATGCCGAGCTTCATCAGACGATTCGCCTCCGAAATGGCGCCGTTTTCTGAACCGAGAATGATCGGGATGATCGGCGAATCCCCCTCCGCGATCGCGATGCCGCCTGCGCGTAATGTTTCGCGAACGCGCTTCGATAATGCCCGCACGCGCGCCTGCCGGTGCGGCTCGGATCGAAGCACATTCAGCGCCGCTTCCCCCGCCGCGGGAACGAACGGCGGGACGCTCGTCGAATAGATGTACGCCCGCCCGAAGTTCATAAGTGCGGCGCAAAAGTCCCCCGATGCGCACACCGCCCCGCCGATCGAACCGAGCGCTTTGGAGAGCGTGACAACGAAGATGTCGATGTCCCGCGCGACGCCACACTCCGCGGCATAACCGGCGCCGTCGGTCCCATACACGCCGCTCCCGTGCGCTTCGTCGACAACGAGGACGAACGATCGCCCCCGCCGCTCGCGAAGTCGTTTTAGCGCGACGAGGGCACGAAGATCCGCGGCGTCCCCGTCCATGCTGAAGATCGATTCGGTGATAACGATTTGCAGCTCGCCGGCGTCGGGCTCTTCGAGCAGTCGTTGAAGCTTGTCTATCCCATTGTGCGGGAAGACGCGCATCGGCAAACCGCTTGCGCGGACGGCGTCGATTAACGACGCGTGCACGAGCTTGTCGAGCAGGAACCGCACGCGCCCACCCGCGGCTTCCGCGCTGCTGGCCAGCGCCTGCACGACGGCGTGGTTCGCCTGGTATCCGCTGGGCAGCAGGATCGACGCCTCGGTCCCCTTCCACCTCGCCAGCGCCGCCTCGGCCGACGCGTGGGCGGGC
Organism: Tepidisphaerales bacterium; assembly: GCA_038233535.1. Classification (GTDB taxonomy): domain Bacteria; phylum Planctomycetota; class Phycisphaerae; order Tepidisphaerales; family Tepidisphaeraceae; genus DASYWJ01. Next base: position 4,691 of record JBBSLV010000155.1, read on the forward strand.
GCGAATCCGCTGACGAGGCCCGACGCTCCGCTGCCGGTTCCGTGGGCGCGGGTCGCCTCGATCGCGGCCGCAACGACCTTGGGATGCGTCCGCAGCCCGAGGTAGTCGTTTGACGAGAAGTTGACATATCGCCGACCCTCGTGCTCGACCATCACGCTTCCGTCGGGTTCGATCACGCGGCGCCGGCGCAGGAGCGACTTGCGGCGGCGCTCGTCGAGCGCCGCCGTCAGCAGATGGGCGAGTCCTGCCTGATCGCTCATGTCCGGAAACCGCCTGATCCAAACGAAGCAAGGCACGGCGAACCGTGCCCCGCGCGCGTCAGTGATCTGGTTCACAATTGCCGAAGGCTACGTCTCGTGGGCCGAGTCGTCGTCCTCTCCGTTGGCGTCGGCCATTTCCGCGACATCGCCGGCCTCGTCGTCGATGACGACGCCGGTGAGATCGCCCAGCCGCTGCTTCATCAGCCGGCCGACCTTGAACTTCACCGTTCGCTTCTCCGGCACCGAGACGGGCTCAAGCGTTTTGGGGTTCTGGGCCTTGCGGGCCTTGCGGAGCTTGGTCTCGAACACGCCGAAGTCGCGGAACTCCAACCGGTTGCCCTTGCCGAGTTCGTTGACGACCTCGTCAAGAAACTGTTGGACGACGCGCTTGACCTGCACGCGCCGGCCGCCCGTGCCGTCGGCGATCCGGTCAATCAGTTCCTTCTTGGTGATTGTGGCCATGCGTTCCCTCTTGCTTCGCCCGTCGAACGGTTCTTAACACCCGATGGGAAACAGACTTACTCAACTATGGCGGAGGGTTTGCGGAATATCAAGAAGGAAATGGCGCTCGCGACAACCTGTTTTACGGGAGGCGGAGGCAATTTGGGCAATTTTAGCGGTAGCTCACGCCGACCTGCTCGCTGATCGCCCGGCGCTCGTATACCCCGCCGTCGCCGCCGTAGATGACTTGCCGGTCGTCGTTGCGGACGTAGAAATGGGTGGTAATCACCGTGTCAAACCCGACGAACGCCGTGGTTTCCCGCCCTACGCGGGCGAGGTTCGGCGTCACCGCATTCGCGACCACCGGCGGATCAAACGCCAGCGCCGACGCAGTCGATTCCCCATATCGATACCCCGCAAGTTGCGCCTCGGGCTGCTGCTCCACCCGCTGGGACGTTTTGGCGCGGCTCGCGCACCCCGTGAACACCAGAGCCGCGACGATCAGAGCGAGGCAACGCATGGGAGAACGATAGACAAACCCGGTGCCAACGTGTGCAAGCGCAGGAAGAGGTGTCTTTTGCGTGAAATGCAGGGATGCGAGACGCGACCGTCACGTGGTCGAGAGGGATGTTGCGTCCGCGCAACATGACGTGTTGCTCGAAGCCCACAACGCGTCCGAAAGATGCTTTGACGCCTCTGCGCCACGGTCGGTGAACCGACCACGCCGCGCCGTCATATCTGAAAATCCTGCACGACCTCCGCCCCCCGCTGGCTCCTGGGGCGTCGATCCCGGTACTTCAGCTTCGGGGGCTCGGCGCTGACCTGATTCAACGGCGGGACGCTGCTGGTGATGAACACGTTGCCGCCGATGACCGAGCCTTTGCCGATCACCGTATCCCCGCCGAGGATCGTGGCCCCGGCATAGATCGTCACGTCGTCCTCGATCGTGGGGTGGCGCTTCTGTCCGCGGAGCATCTGACCGTACGCGGGGGCCAGGGCGCCGAGCGTGACGCCCTGGTACACCTTCACGTTGTTCCCGATCTCCGTGGTCTCCCCGATGACGACCCCCGTGCCGTGGTCGATGAAAAAGCGCTCGCCGAGCTTGGCGCCGGGATGGATGTCGATGCCGGTCAGGCTGTGCGCGTACTCGGTCATGATCCGCGGCAGGAGCGGCACCTGAAGCTTGTAAAATTCATGGGCCAGCCGCTGTACCATGATCGAGAACAACCCCGGATAGCAGAAGATCGTTTCGTCGGTGCTCTGGGCCGCGGGGTCGCTGTCGAACGCCGCCTGCACGTCGGCGGCAAGAATCGCGCGGACGGCCGGGATGCGGTCGAAAAACGTCGCGATGATCCGGGCGGCCTCGTGGTCGCATCCGGTGCAGCGCTCGTCGTCCCCGTTGGCGCCGGGGAGCTGTTCGCGGTAGCGCAGGCAGCAGCGCACCTGGTCGTAAAGCAGGTCGGACAGCTCAATGAGCAATTCGCCGATGCGGAACGGGACGTTGGCCGTCGTCAACCCCTGCTTGCCGAAGTACCCGGGGAACATCAGGTCGCGCAGGCGCTGAATGCAGTCGATGATGACGTCGCGGCTGGGGAGATAGACACGGTTGAGATGCTGAAGGTTCGGCTGGGCGTTGATGCTGCCGACGATCGCGTCGACAAAGCCGGGGAGCTTTTGATTCAGTTCGTTGCGGTCCATGGCGTTGGGGGCGGTTTGGGGTCGCGGGTCGGGATGATGGACGGATGGGGCTGCCGCGCTTACTCGCGGCGTGTACAAGCGCAACACATGGACGGGCGCGGTCGCATCGCGGCAAATGATATCCCTTGCGGCGGGGTCCGGCAAACCAATAATGCCCGCCACCAGTTAGCCGCCTCGCTCTCGCGAAGGCGCTCTCTCTTTCTTCTCTCGACAGGAGCACAAAACCCGCATGGAAGCTCTAATGATCGGCGTCTCCGGCATGCGCGGCACGATCGGGGGAACCCTCACCCCGCTGGTTGTCACCCGCATGGGTTGTGCATGTGCCGCCTTGCTTAAGCAGAACCAGCCCCCCGCCAATGGCACGCATTACCGCGTTGCCTTCGGCCGTGACACGCGCCCCAGCGGCCCGTGGGTGCGCGACGCCGCCGCCGGCGCTTTGGGCGCTTCCGGCGTCGAAGTAATCGACCTCGACGTCGTCACCACCCCCGGCGTCGCCATGATGGTGAAGCACACCGGCGCCGACGGTGGCTTGATCGCAACCGCCTCGCACAACCCGATCCAGTGGAACGGGCTGAAGTTCCTCAACCGCGAGGGCATCTCGCTGCCCGCGCCCGACGCGGAGAAGCTGAAGTCATTCTACAACGCGGAACAGGCGAACTTCGTCACCGTCGAGCAGATGATCCCCGCCACGCGCAACAGCGAGACGCACGCGCTGCACGTCAAGCGCGTGCTCGATCACGTCGACATGCTGGGCATTTCCAGCAAGCGGTTCAAGGTGGTTCTCGACAGCGTCAACGGCGCCGGCTGCACCGTGACGGCCACCCTGCTCAACCGTCTCGGCTGCCAGTTGATCCACCTCAACGCGACGCCGGACGGGAAGTTCCCGCACGAGCCTGAGCCGATTGAGAAAAACCTCACGCAGCTCGCGGGCGAAGTGCGCCGGCAGAAAGCCACGGTCGGATTCGCGCAGGATCCGGACGCCGACCGGTTGGCGATCGTCGACGAGAACGGCAGGTACATCGGGGAGGAGTATTCGCTCGCGCTGTGCGCAAAGTGGATCTTCTCGAAAAAGTCCGGCATTGCCGTGACGAACCTCTCGACCAGCCGAATGCTGGACGATATCGCAGCAGCCTCCGTAATAGCCGGAGGCGGAAGCCCCGGTTCTCCTCCCCGTCCCGGCTCGAGTCCCAGCCGCGTCATCCGCACCCCCGTCGGGGAAGCCAACGTCATGCAGACGATCGCGCGCGAAAACGCCGTCATCGGCGGGGAGGGCAACGGGGGCGTGATCGACCCGCGCATCGTCGGCGGGCGCGACAGCCTCGTGGGAATGGCGTACGTTCTCTCGCTCCTGGCGGCGACGGGCAAGACGGTCA
>JBBSLV010000156.1:0-8432 GCA_038233535.1 Tepidisphaerales bacterium
CCCGCGCAGCGGGTTATTGCTTCGATCATGCGGACGACCTGACTCATCGCTCCCACATCATGGACACGCACCATGGCAGCGCCGTTTGCGACGGACCACGCGACGCACGCCGCGGTGCCGAATAGACGGTGCGATGGATCGGGCTCGTTCGTGATCCGCCCGATGAATCCCTTGCGGCTGGCGCCGATGACGGTGGGCCTTCCGAGGGATTCGAACTCCTTTTGCCTTCGGAGCAACTCCAGGTTGTGGGTCATCGTCTTGCCGAACCCGATCCCGGGATCGACGAGGATTCGGTGCGACGCCACGCCTGCCGCCTCAGCCGCGGCGCAGCGCTCGCGGAGGAAGTCGATGGTCTGGCGCGTCACGTCATCGTAGGTCGGGTCAGCCTGCATCGTCGCGGGCGTACCCTGCATGTGCATGAGGGCGATCGGTGCGTTCCGCCGCGCGACCAGCGGGAACATGCCCGCGTCGTCACGCCCAGCGGAGATGTCGTTCACGAGGTGCGCGCCCTCATCCAGCGCGGCTTCGGCGACGGAGGCGCGGGTTGTATCGATGGAAAGGACCGCGGAAAGCCCGTGCCGCACCACGGCCTGAATCACCGGAACCGCGCGGGCGATCTGCTCGTCCCCCGGCACGGGCCGCGATCCCGGGCGGGTCGATTCCCCGCCCACGTCGATCAGGTCCGCGCCCGCCTCGACCATCTCCAGCGCGTGTGCCACCGCGTCCTCGCGCGCGGCGAACCGCCCGCCGTCGCTGAAGCTGTCGGGCGTGACGTTGAGCACGCCCATCACCAGCGTGCGCCGGTTCGCGTCGCCGAGCCACCCGTCGAAATCCAGTGTCATCCTGAGGTACTCCGAAGGATCTCCCGCGATCGTACGCCGGAATACCTCAGCGTGACAGACAGCGGAGGCGCCAGTGTTTTTTAACAGCCTACCCGGCATGACCCTCCTGCGTGCTGTTATGATCCTCACACCAATGCTGAAATTCATCGCCGCCATCGACCAGGGCACCACGAGCACGCGATGCATTCTGTTCGACACGCACAAACCGGTCGTAATCGCGCAGAGGGAGCACCGGCAGATCTTTCCCAGGCCGGGCTGGGTCGAGCACGACCCGGCCGAGATATGGCAGCGGACGCGCGAGGTGATTGTCGAGGCGATGAGCCGCGCCGGTGCGACGGCGAAGGACATCGCGGCTGTCGGGATCACAAACCAGCGCGAGACGACCGTCGCCTGGGACCGCGAGACGGGCCGGCCGTACCACAACGCGATCGTCTGGCAGGACACGCGCACGCAGGACATCTGCGATCATCTCGCGAACAGCGGCGGCGTCGACCGGTTCCGCGAGCGCGTCGGGCTTCCGCTGGCGACGTATTTCTCCGCGACGAAGATGCGCTGGATGCTCGATCACGTGCCGGGGCTGCGCGAGCAAGCGAGCACGGGGCGGGCGGTGTTCGGGACGATCGATTCGTGGCTGCTGTGGAACCTCACCGGCCGGCATGTCACCGACGTGACCAACGGCAGCCGCACGATGCTGATGGATCTGCGCACGCTGCAATGGGACGACGCGATGTTGCGCGCGTTCGACGTGCCGCGGTCAATGTTGCCGGAGATTGTCGCGTCGTCGCACCCCGACGCGTTCGGACGCACGAAATCCGACGGCCCATTCGGCGGCGAAATCCCCGTCTGCGGCGTGCTCGGGGACCAGCAGGCGGCGCTCGTCGGTCAGGCGTGCTTCGACATCGGCGACGCGAAGAACACCTACGGCACCGGCTGCTTCATGCTGCTCAACACGGGGGAGCAAATCGTGCAGAGCAAGGCCGGGCTGGTGACGACGCTCGCGTTTCAGCGCGCGGGCCAGCCGGCGCGGTACGCGCTGGAGGGATCGATCGCCGTCACCGGCGCGCTCGTGCAGTGGCTGCGCGACAATTTGGGCATCATCCAATCATCGGGCGAGATCGAAGCGTTGGCCGCAAGCGTGCCCGACAACGGGGGCGTGTACATCGTCCCGGCGTTCTCCGGCTTGTTCGCGCCGCACTGGCGCGCCGATGCGCGCGGCACGATCGTGGGGCTTACCGGTTACAGCACGCGCGCCCACATTGCCCGGGCGGCGCTGGAGGCGGCGGCTTTTCAAACCGCTGACGTGCTCGTCGCGATGCGCAAAGACTGCGGCGTCGATCTCACGTCCTTGAAAGTCGACGGCGGCATGGCGGCGAACGGATTGCTCATGCAGTTCCAGGCGGATGTGCTGGGCATCCCCGTCGTGCGCCCGCGCGTCACCGAGACCACGGCCCTGGGCGCCGCCTACGCCGCGGGGCTGGCGGTGGGGTTCTGGAAAACCGTTGAGGCGCTGCGCGACAACTGGATCGTCGACCGCACGTGGGAGCCAACCATTTCACCCTGGCAGCGCGAGCAACTTCACGCCAGCTGGCTGCGCGCCGTTGAACGCTCGTTCGGCTGGGTACAAGCCCCTCTGTAGTCAGTATCTCAAAGCAAGAGGTTGCCACCGATGGGGCGCCGATGAACACCGATGAAATGCATTTCCATCGGTGTGCATCGGTGCCCCGTCGGTGGCAAAAACTCTTTGAGTTCATTCGCAACCCCCGCGCGTGGCACATCGTTCGTTAATCACCCCCTCGGACAATGAAAGCGGCCCGTCGCGGTTCGCGTCTTACGCAAACGCTTCGGTCGTGCCGGATTTGTAAGCAGAAACCATTGACAGCGAATGAGTGCAACACACATGACAACCGAAAATCTTAAAATCGTTCAGCGCGTCCTTTACGTCGTCTTCTTCGCCGCCCTGGCGACCGCGATGGTCTGGCGGGCGAACTGCTATGCCGACCCCGCCGGCTACACGGCCATGCCGCAGTTGTTCCTCTGCGTGACAGGGTTGGTCTTCGGCTTCACCGCCTTCTCCATTGGCTTGGGCTACGGCGACCCCGATCCGGAAAGAATCGGTTAGCGCGGCGGCGAATGCTATAATCCCACCGAGGTGATTCGATGACGATCAAATGCCATTTGCAGTTCCACTGCATACGTTTAACGTAAAGCATTTTGACGCCGTCCCGGCCTGCGCACCGTGCAGCCCTATCCCCGGTAGTCACTGCCATGCTCGTTTCTAACCTGGGACTGATGTCCTACCGCGATGCTTGGGCGCACCAGGAGCGCGTTCATGCTGACGTCGTTGCCGGCGCTGAAGAGCGGATCCTGCTCGTCGAGCACCCCCCGGTCATCACCTGCGGGCGTCGGCCCAACGTCGGAAAAAATCTGCTCGCTTCGCCGGAGCAGTTGCAAACGCTTGGCGTCGACTTCGTCGAATCCGACCGCGGCGGCGACGTCACGTTTCACGGTCCCGGGCAGCTCGTCGCGTACCCCATCGTCCGGCTGATCGACCACGGGCTGTCGGTGGGGGGTTACGTCCGCCGGCTCGAGCAGAGCGTCATCGCCGCCCTGGGCGAGCTTGGGATCAAAGCGAAAAAGGATGAATGCGCCGTCGGGGTGTGGGTCGATGAGGGGGGTGCGGCGCCGGCGAAAATCTGCGCTCTGGGCGTCCGCGTCCGCCGGGGCGTGACGATGCATGGGATTGCCCTGAACGTCACGACGGACCTGAACTATTTCAACCTGATCGTCCCCTGCGGCCTGAATGGCCGGCCCGTCACGTCGATCCGGAAGATTCTGGGCGATGCGGCGCCGTCGATGGACCGGATAAAAGAGACTGTCGCGCGCCGGCTGCTGGGCGCGTTTGCGTCGGTGGACGCACGTGCGGCCGCGCCGTAACGTGACGTGGTATCATTACGTGCGGCCAAAACTGAAAATTCCAAAGGAGATTGATTATGTCCCGATACCCCAACCCCTTCAGCGAGGCGCGGACCACGCCGCTGGGTCGCGAGTCGAGCGCTGACAGCGCGACGCTCGTGCAGTTCTTCAACTCCGTCTACGCATGGATGGCCTCCGGCGTGGCGCTGTCGGCGCTGGTCGCGTGGTGGGTCTCGACCCAGCCGCAACTGATGGCGCAGATCTTCCGCGGGCCGGCGTTGATCATCCTGTTTGTCATCCAGATCGGGCTGGTCATCGCCGTCAGCGCCGCCATCAACAAGATCAGCGCGACCGTCGCGACGGCGCTGTTCATGCTCTACAGCGCGCTCAACGGGCTGACGCTCTCGGCCATCTTCATCGTCTACACCGGCGCGAGCCTGGTCACGACGTTCGCCGCCGCCGCCGGCATGTTCGGCGCCATGAGCGTTTACGGCTTCGTCACCAAGCGCGACCTCTCGCGCCTGGGCAGCCTGCTGTTCATGGCATTGATCGGGCTGGTGATCGCCACGGTGGTGAACATCTTCTGGGCGAACTCGATGCTCTACTGGATCATCACCTACGCAGGGATCCTGATCTTCGTCGGGCTGACCGCCTACGACACGCAGAACCTGAAGCGGATCGCCCTCCAGACCGCCGACAACCCGTCGATGGCGGCGCGGCTGGCGATCTCGGGCGCGCTGAAGCTTTATCTGGACTTCATCAACCTGTTCCTGCTGCTGCTGCGCGTGATGGGCGACCGGCGATAAGGCCCGCTGGGCGGGAAGCGCGAATGAAGGATCTCCCTCGTCATTCAGGAGCGAGCACAACTTAGCGCAAACCAAGCGCCTGCTGAGGATGAACGGAATACTGGACGGGTATCGTTGCAGGCCGATGGAGGAGAGCAGGTGCTCTCCGGCCCCGGTCTGAATCTTCAACTCAGCAGGAGAAAATGATGTCCAATAGCAAGAGCGCCACGCGCATGCTCGCCGTGGCGGGCGCGATGACAGTCAGTGTGTTGGCAACACGGGCCCAAGCCGTGGTTGTCGCATCTGAGGACTTTGACGGCGGCGCGGTCAATCGGGTCGGCGGGTTTACCACCGCGGACAATCTCGACGGTGGCCCGGGCGATTTCTTCGGCATCAGTCCATTGGGCGCCGCCAGCGTGACAGCAACCTGGGCCCAGGGCCAGCCCACGCCGGGCGTGCCGTTTTCGCTCGCCGACGACTCGGTCATCGGGGTCGGCAACGGCTCCCGTTCCACCGCTGATGCCGTCCCTGAAGATTCTGAAGCCGTTTTCGGCCAGAACCGCGCCGTGGCCAACAGCTTCTTCGCCGTGTCCGATACGCGCGACTTCGACGGACCCAACAACGACACCCCACCCACCGCCAGCTTCACGTTCAACGTCGCCGGCTTCCAAAACCTCAGCCTCCGCGTCGACATGGGCGCGATGGCCAACGATTCATTCGGGGGATTTAGCGCCGCGTCGGCCCTTTCCTTCACCGCGTCGATCGACGGCGGGCCGGCGCAGACCGCCTTCAACATTGTTCCCAACGCCGCCGTCGGCGCCGGCTACACCTACCGTGCGTTCGACGACGGCGACACTTTCGCGTCAGGTGCCAACGGCCCCCTCTCAGCCACCGGGGACAACGCCGTCCTTAAGCTCCTGGCCGAAACCGGAGTCGCCGACACCGACACGATCCTGGACAAGAGTCCGGCAAGTGGGTCCGGCGCCGGCGAACTCGACACGTTCGTCACGAATCTGCTCGGAACGGGCGACACGCTCACGCTGACGTTTTCCGCCAACCTTCCCTTCGAGGCCTACGCCTTCGACAACATTGTCATCGAAGGAAGCGCAATCCCCGAGCCGACCGGCTTCGCGCTGCTCGGTTTGGCCGGCGCGGGTATCCTTCGCCGGCGACGTTGAACCGGATCGAATCACAAACCTCGAACCTTCAGGCCCCGCACATTTGCGGGGCTGTTTTTTTCCCAAGCGCCACCGCATGGGCTCCAAGTCTAAAGAAGGGGAACAGGTGGGACAGGTCCGATTTCTTTAATTGAACCCGTCCTGCTCTATTGCAACCCTCTGGTTCTTGCTGAGGCCGCCGCCAAAAGGTTCGGGGAAAGCGAGGGTCCAGCGGCCCGAATTCAGCTGGAAACTGAGCGTCGAAACAGAGCAAAGCCGTCCCATTTTCCGGCCCAACTTGTGGTTGATCTCCGTTGGGCCGCTGGTGAGAATCCCAATGACGAAGCCCGAACGTGAAGGTTGTTTCCTTCGTAATTCGGGCTTCGTCTTTTTTTGTCATTCTGATTCGACATTCGGATTTACTTCATTACCCCGTTGCTTTCGCGTGGGCGGCGTCGCGGGCAGATTCCGACTGGGCTTCGCCGGAGTTGGGGACGGGGTCGATGGGGTTGCCTTCGGCGACGCCGATGCGCATGCCGTAAAACGAGCGGTACACGAAGACCAGCGCGACCAGGAAAAACACGCCCGACAGGATGTACCGCCAGATGCTCGGCTCGCCGTTGGGTTGTTTCAGCTCGATCGCCAACTCGACGGCGAGCACCCCGAAAAGCGTGGCGAACTTGATGATGGGGTTGAGGGCGACGGAACTGGTGTCCTTGAATGGGTCGCCGACCGTGTCGCCGACGACGCAGGCCTCGTGCAGGGGCGTTCCCTTTTCGCGCAGCTCGACCTCGACGATCTTTTTGGCGTTGTCCCACGCGCCGCCGGCGTTTGCCATGAAGATCGCCTGGAACAACCCGGTGATCGCCAGGCCGACGAGGAACGCGACGAAGAAGTACGGCTCGACGAACGCGGCGGCGAGCGTGATGAAGAAGACGGTCAGGAAGATGTTGAACGCGCCGGCCTGGGCGTACTTCGTGCAGATCTCGACGACGCGCTTGGAGTCCTCCATCGACGCCTTGGCGGCGCCGTCGAGCACCATCGTGCGCTTGATGAACGCCACCGCGCGATACGCGCCGGTGATGACGGCCTGCATGCTGGCGCCCGCGAACCAGTAGATCACGCTTCCGCCGGCGATCAGCCCGAGGAAGAACGGGGCGTGCAGGATCGAGAACTTTTCCAGGTCCTGGGACAGCGGGATGCCCTCTTCGTTCGTCGTGAGCAGGACGATGATCGAGAAGATCATCGTCGTTGCGCCGACGACGGCCGTGCCGATCAGCACGGGTTTGGCCGTGGCCTTGCAGGTGTTGCCGGCGCCGTCATTTTCCTCCAGCAGATACTTGGCCCGTTCGAAGTCGGCGTCGATGTTGAAATCGCGCTTCAGCTCCGCCTTGGCGTTGGGCAATTGTTCGATAAGGGAAAGCTCGTAGATGCTCTGGGCGTTGTCGGTGACGGGGCCGTAGCTGTCGACGGCGATGGTGACCGGGCCCATGCCCAAAAAGCCGAACGCGACCAGCCCGAAGGCGAAGACGGCGTGGGCGTACATCAAGTCGCTCAGCCCCAGCGTGCTGATGCCGAACGCGATCGCCATCAGCGCGGTGATGACCACCCCGGCGATCCAGAACGCGCTGAAGTTGCCCGCGGCAAGCCCGCTGAGCACGTTGAGCGATGCGCCGCCTTCGCGGCTGGCGGTGACGACTTCTTTAACGTGGCGGCTGCGGGTTGAGGTGAAGAACGTCGTCACCTCGGGGATCACCGCCCCGGCGATCGTGCCGCAGGAGATGATCGTCGCCAGCTTCCACCACAGCGACCCGTCGCCGATCTCGGGGATCAACGCATAAGACGCGGCGTAGGTGCAGGCGACGGAGACGAGCGACGCCATCCACACGAGCGTTGCCAGCGGCTTCTCGAAATCCATTTCGCGGGAGTTGCCGTAACGGGCCTTGGCAATGGCTTCATTGACGAGATAGGACGCGCCGCTGGCGAGCACCATGACGAGGCGCATCGCGAAGATCCAGACGAGGAGTTTGACCTGAATGAGTTCCTGCGGGACGGCGAGCATGATGAAGGTGATGAGGGCGACCCCGGTGACGCCATAGGTTTCGAACCCATCGGCGGTCGGGCCCACGCTGTCGCCGGCGTTGTCGCCCACGCAGTCGGCGATGACCCCGGGGTTGCGGGCGTCGTCTTCCTTGACGTTGAAGACGATCTTCATGAGGTCCGCGCCGATGTCGGCGATCTTCGTGAAGATGCCCCCCGCGACGCGCAGCGCCGCGGCGCCGAGCGATTCGCCGATGGCGAACCCGATGAAGCACGGCCCGGCCAGATCGCGCGGGACGAACAGCAGGATGAGCAGCATGAGCAGCAGCTCGACGCTGATGAGCACCATGCCGATCGACATGCCCGCCTTCAGCGGGATCGAGTAGACCGGGTAGGGCATCCCGCGCAAGCTGGCCAGCGCGGTGCGCGAATTGGCGAACGTGTTGATCCGAATCCCGAACCACGCGACGAGGTATGACCCCGCGATGCCGACGAGGCTGAAAAACAAAATCGTGACAACCCGCACCGGCGTCGAGCGCCGCTCGCTCTCCGGCGCGGCGGTGGTCGCTTCAGCGAACCCGGTCGGCGGCACCGCGCTGATCCCCACATCGGGCGCCGGTCCATGATCGCTCTGCAAAAACCCGAAATACGCCACCATGATTGCGGCGATGAACACCCACAGGATCAGGATGAAC
>JBBSLV010000157.1:0-8427 GCA_038233535.1 Tepidisphaerales bacterium
CGCGCAGGCTCTGGTCCATCCCGCGGACGAATGCGCCGGCAGCGAGGACCAGCAGCACGACCAGCGCCGCGCCGGCGAGGCTCAGGGCCAACCGCACGGGCGAGCGTGCGAGGTTGCGGACGCCGTATTCCCAGGGCAATAGACGCATGATTTCGCTTACCCCCTCGCCCGGTACTCCGGGAGAGGGCCGGGGTGAGGGTGATTTCGAATGTCGCGCGATCTTCGCACTCGAAAATCACCCTCATCCCAACCTTCTCCCGGAGTACCGGGAGAAGGGACCAGAGTCACACCGCACGGAAACAGCTCGTGATCTCGCGGCGCGAGGCCTGCACTGCGGGGACCAATCCCGCCAACATGCCCAGCGCCGCCGACACGATTAATCCTGTGACGATCACGTTCACGCCCGCGCTCATTTGAATGCTCAGTCCTTCGCTGGAGATGCTGAACTGCCCCCAATGCAGCACCGCCAGCGCCGCGCCCACGCCGGTGAGACCACCGATCAACCCGAGCAGCACTCCTTCAGAGACGATCAGCATCGCGATCAGCCTGCCGTTGAAACCGAGCGTTTGCAGGACGGCGTGTTCGCGGATGCGGTCCTGCACGCTCAGCACGATGGCGTTGGCCACCAGCGCGAGCACCGCGGCCAACGAGCCCCAGCCGAGCCATTGCGTGAAGTTCACCAGGCTGACGACGTCAGCGGCGGCGCGGGCGACGAACGCTTTTTCGGCGCTGGTGTGCGTCGGGTCGGGATCCTTGGCGAACTCCGCGTCGATGGCGGCCGCGCCGGATTCGAGCCGGCCGGGGTCCGACACCTTCACGTTGAATTGCGTGACGACGCCCAGCTTGCGGTTGCCGCTGGCGCGCTGGAGGAAGTCGAGGTGGACGTACGCGACGTTCTGGTCCTGCGGCTCGTCCGATCGGATGATCCCGGCGACGTACGCGGTGATGCCGACGGCGTCGAACTGATCGCCGACGGTCCACCCGCGGCGCTTGGCAAGCGTCTCGCCCACCAGGGCGGCGTCGGTGCGCGATCGCCAGTTGCTCGTCGAGCCGTCGATGACGTTGAACGTGGGCGCGTACTTCTCGACGAACTGCGCTTCCGGGACGCCGCGGAACGTGATGACGTCGAGGCTCGTGCGGCAGTTGGTGACGACGATCTTCATGGGCACGACGCTGACGACGCCGGGCACTTTCGCGATGCGCTCGCCGTAATACTGCGGCAGCCGGCTGGTCGCGGGGCAGAACCGGTTCTGGCGGTAGACGACGAGCGTGGTGTCGCGCGCGGTCGTTTCCGTCGCCTCGCGCACGCCGCCCTGCATGGCCTGGACGGCGCAGAAGAGGAACATCGCCATGGCGACGCCGCTCACGGTGAGAAGCGTGCGCGTGCGATGGCGGACCACCTGTTTGATCACGAGCGGGAGGAACTTGGGTGACAACATGTCTCTCTACCTCAGCACGAGTGCGGGAGCCGCAAAGACCACGAAGAACGCAAAGATCGCGAAGAAGAACCAGGACAAAATTTGTTTTATGTACTCTTCATGGCTTGCCTTTCCTTCGCGTTCTTAGCGAGCTTTGCGGTCTTTGCGTTTGCTCTCACGACGCCACCTCCACCGTTGCGTGACCACTGCGTTCAGCCCCCACCAGCCGCCCCTTCTCCAGGTGCAGCGTCTGATCCGCGAATCCCGCGGTCTTTGGGTCGTGGGTGACCATGATGAGGGTCTTGCCGAGTTCTTCGTGCAGCCGTTTCAGCATGTCCATGACCGATGCCGCGGCGGTGGCGTCCAGGTCACCCGTGGGTTCGTCGGCGACGATGATCTTCGGGTCCGTCACGATCGCCCGGGCGATGGCGACGCGCTGTTCCTGCCCGCCGGACAACTGGCGGGGGAAGTGGTCATGACGGTCGGCCAAACCGACGAGATCGAGGGCGAGCGACACCTTCTCGTGGCGCTGCTTTCGCGACAGTTTGTGCAGCAGCAGCGGGAGCTCGATGTTCTCGTACGCCGTCAGCACGGGCACGAGGTTGTAGAGCTGGAAGATGTAGCCGATGTACTCGCTGCGCCACACGGCGAGCTTGCTGCGCGAGAGGCTTGCCAGCTCGATGCCGTCGATTTTCAGGCTCCCGCCGGTCGGGCGGTCGATGCCGGCGATGAGGTTCAGGAGCGTGGTCTTGCCGGAACCGCTCGGGCCCATGAGTGCGAGGAACGTGCCGGCTTCAACGTCGAGATCGAGCTCGTCCAGCGGCTTGATGACCACTTCGCCGCGGCGGTATTCGCGGGTGAGGTTACGGCATTCAATGAGCGGCATCGTGTCCCCCTTTCGTGTCGTCGTGGGAAGTCGCGACATGAGAAGTCGCGGCGCTGGCGTCGGATTCGCCAACGACGCGGATTCTGGCGCCTTCGTGCAGATGCGCGACGTCGGAAGCGATCAATTGATCGCCCGGTTGAAGACCCGATGCGATGGAGACCCAGCCGTCCTGCTTCGAGGTCCCCAGTTCCACGGTTCTCTGTTCCGCGATGCCGCCGGCGGCGACCCATGCGGTCGTACGGTTATCTTCCTTTCGGATGAGGTTTTCCGGCGCGAAGACGAGCTGCGACTGCTTCGTCGTCGCCCCCGCGTTGCCCATCGAGAGGAACCGGACGCGCGCGAGCATTTCCGGCTTCAGCTCGATCGTCGGATCGTGGATCGCGACCTTCACCTGGAGCGTGTTTTTCTGAATGTCGGCCTCGTGGACAACGCGGGTGATTTCGCCGTCGAACGTGCGGTCGGGAAGCACGCCGACAACGATTTTCGCCTTTTGTCCCACGCCCACTTTTGCCGCGTCGGCCAAGGGCACGTCGACGCGGACCTGGAGCTTCTTCGGGTCGTACAGCCGCACGGCATGGGCGGAGCGGTCGGAGTCCATACCGAACGCGAGCTTGCTGCCCGGCTCGACGAGCCGCTGCATCACGATGCCGTCGGCGTGCGAGCGCACGTCCATGCGCGACAGTCGCAGCCGCGCCTCGTCGCGCCGTGCCGTGGCGTCGGCGACGGCGGCGGCGGCTTCTTCCAGCGCCCGGGCGTCGTCGATGCGCAGCCGCAGGTTCTCCCGCGCCGCCGCCCGCTCCGCTTCGCGCTGCCGCAGCTGCGCTTCGAGCACGGGCCCCTGCGCCTGTCTGGCGTGGAGCGTGCCCAACTGCGCCGCGAGCTGGAGCTTCGTCTGCACCACCTCCGACTCCGTCGCCGCGTTCTGCGCCAGCGCCCGCTGGTTGCGCTGGAGCCGATCGCGCAGCTCATCCGTTCGCGCCGTTTCGGCGACGACTTGCGCGTCCAACTGCTCGAGCTGCGCCTTGGTCTCCGCGACCATCCCCTCGGCGGCGGCGACGGCGCGGGTGCGCTCGACCGGATGGTCCCACGACGCCTGCGCCGCGCGGAGCGTCGCCTCGCGCTGCTTCAACTCCGCCTCGGCGCGGGCCAGCGTCAGCTTTGCGTCATCGTCAACCAGCCGCGCGACGACGTCGCCGGCTTTGACGGTCTGACCTTCGAGGACGAGGACGTCCTGTACCGTCCCGTCGGCCAGCGCGGGCACGGAGATCGGGTACGGCGCGGCTTCGACCCACCCCGGCGCCTGCACGGTGACGGCCCCGCCGGTTTCGGCGGTCGTCTTCACCACGACAGGGACGACGCGCACCTCGATCCCCGCCGACAGCGCATCGCCCAGCACATGCCAGAGCAGGAGCCCGGCCGCGATAAGAATGGCCGCGGGCAGCCACACGTGTGACTTCCACTTCAGCGGAAGGCGCGGGATGCGCGACGACGCGGGCGATGACGACGCGGGGGCGGCGCCGACATCGGCGCGGTCGGTGCGCGACAGGGCGCGCAGGTCGCGCTGCTGCGGTTGATGTTGAAGTTCGATTGCCATGCTTTTGAGTGGCCTGGGCATCTTGCCCATGCATTGTTCCCAAAGAGCAGGGGCGGGACGCCCGTGCACGGTTTTTCGATGAGGGAAAAGGAGAACGCCGGATGAAGAATTACATCCGCGGCGGGTGGAAGATGGCGTCGTGGTTACCCGACGCGCGAACGACGCCGGCTGACGGAAGCGGGTCGGCGAGGGGCTTGTCGTCGGTGGGCACGATCGCGCCGCTCAGCACGTGGGCGACATAGCCGCAGCACGGGGCGGCGCAGGGGTCGTGTCGGCCGGTGTCGGAGTGGTTGGAGTCGTGCGGGGCATCGGCATTATCAATGCCCGGCGCACCCGTCGAGGCGGCGATCGCGAGGCAGCAGTCGTCCTCGTGCGCATTGTTCGTGCCGGCGCACGCCGTGCCGCACGTGATGGCGGCGTATGACGGCATCGCCAGGACGCACAGGGACAGGAGGATGATGCCAGGAAGTCGAAGCATGGTGGATTGCTGATGGGAGTCTACGCTCCCCGTTTGGACGGGTAAAGCAGGGGGGGACAAATCGCCGGCGGGGCCGGTTGCGGGCGCTTCAGACGGATTGTGGATTTTTTGCCGCGCCGGGCCTTAAGTCGCCCGGTCCACGGATCGATCTCACAGTAAGCGAGGTGTGATCCATGGAGAGCCAGCCGAACAAAAAGTCCGCCGATGTCGTCCCGTTTCTGGAATCGCGTGAGGGGACGGGCCCGAACCGGCGCGAGTCGGTCATCGACCGCCGGGCGGGGCTTGACCGTCGCCAGGCGAGCGCCGAGGAAGGCTACTACGACGGGCCCGAGCGCCGTACGGCGCAGACCCGCCGCGCCGACACCGGCCTGGAGCGCCGTCGCGGTCCCGGCCGACGCCGCTCCGACGACCGCCGCAGCGCCGAGGAGGGCGAAATGAGCTCCGAACAGTTCGAGTTCGTGATGGCCATCGAGACGTACAAGAAGGTCAACAAGCGGATGTATCCGACGTGGACGGAAGTCCTGGAGGTGATCTCGCAGTTGGGCTACCGCAAGGTCGAGCACCGCAACATCAAGATGGACAACGTCCCCGAGCCGGAGCTGAACCAGGCGAAGGTGGCGTGAGCCAGAGTCCAGGATTCAACGATTGTTCCCGAGAAGGGGCGCCCGGAGGGGGCGCCCCTTCTCTTTTTGCAGGGCAGAGCGCACTACGGGATCATGATCGTCTGGCCGGCCTTGAGCGTATTCGCGGAGAGGCCGGGGTTGGCGGCGGCGATCCGCTGCCACTGGTTGCCGTTGCCGTAGGAAGCGTCGGCGATCTTCCAGAGCGTGTCGCCCTTCTGCACGGTGTACTTCCCACCCGCGGGCGAAGCCGCGACCGGCGCGGGGGCGGGCGCCAGCGTCGGCTCGTCCGACACCAGCGGCTGCGCCATCGGCGCGACCATCGGCGCTTCCAGCGCCAGCGGCGTCGCCGGCGGGACGGCGCTGATGTCCGTCACCCCCGCATTCACCGCCATCGGATCGTTCTGCTTGGGAGCACAACCGCCCACCATTGCCATCGTCACACACAGCAGAGCAAGCATCGTCGTGCCCATCATCGTCGTCCGCTTCACAGGAGCCTCCTTGGTCATTCGCGTTGGTCCGTCACAAAACGTGCGAATCGTCCACGATTCACACGGATATCGCCATTATCGGACGCGCGTTCACGCAAGCTTGAACAATCCTTTTCTCCGCGGCGGGCGAGTAAGACGTGGTTCACCGCAATCTGCGGTTCAACGAAATCTTTCGAGCCGGAGGAACCCGATCGGCAGCTCGCTCTTTCCGCGCGTCGCGAGATCCGCCAGCGCCTCCCCCACCACCGTTGCGAACTTAAAGCCATGGCCGCTGAACCCGCAGGCGATTGTCACGCGATCGTGCTTCGGCAGCCGGTCGATGATGAAGTGGCCGTCCGGGCTGTTCGTGTACAGGCACACGCGGATCGACAGCAGCGGGCCATCCGCTTCCGGGATGAACCGTGACAGCACCGGCCGAAAGTCCGACTCATCCCCCGGCAGCGGGTCGCGCCTCACCGTCTCCGGATCGACGCGCGGGCCCCGCCAATGGTGCGCGATTTTCAGTCCCGGATTGTCCGGCAGCATCGGGAATCCGTAATGAATCGTCCCGTCGAGGTGATCGATCGCCCAGACCGGCATCGACCCCAGGTCGAACATCCGCGGCCGCTTCGGTTGGACCCAGCCGAGCACCTGGCGGGTGACGGTCAACTCCACGCCGAGGTCGCGCACCAGCCGGTCGCTCCACGGGCCGCCGCAGATGATGAGCTGGTCGGCGTGATACGTGTCGCGGTCGGTGCCGACGGTGACGCCGTGTCCATGGTCGCTCCAATCGCGGACCTGCTCGTTGCCGTGGATCTCCGCGCCGAATTTCATCGCCAGGTCGACGTGCGCGCAGATCGCGCGCTCCGGCAGGAGCAGTCCCGCGTACGTCTCGTGCAGCGCGACGTAATCCGATGGGACGAAGAACTGCGGGCACCTGGCTGCCAGTTGCATGACGTCGAGCATGTCGTGGGGCAGCCCATGCTTCTCCGCCGACTCTCGCGAGCGCTCGACGAACGCACTCCCCGGCGGTCCGATGTACACGCCGCCCGTGGCGTGCAGGATTTTCTGCCCCGCGTCGCGCTCAAGCTCCTCCCACAACGTCCACGCGCGGCGGAGCAGCGGGACGTAGTCCGGGTGCTCGTAGTACGCCAACCGGATCATCCGCGAGAACCCGTGCGAGCTGCCGCGGTCGTGCGGGATGTTGAACCGTTCGATTCCGAGCACGCGCGCCCCGCGCCGTGCGAGGTGGTAACACGCCGCCGAGCCCATCGCGCCCAGGCCGATCACGATCACGTCGAAACGCTGCGCCATTCGGCCGGTACTATACTCCCGGCGCTATACTCTCTGACACATGCGACACGCCGTGTTCATCCTCGTCGCCCTCGCGCTGTTTACGGCCACGAGCCACGCACAGCGCCTCACCTACCGCGGCTGCGAGCGGCTGATGGAGCAGCGAGCGCCGGGGTTGAGCGGCATGACCCACGCCGGCGACGGCGCGTATTGGGGCATGCTGGAACGGGAGGCGAAGCTCGTGCGCCTGCGCATCGCGACGCGCGCGGACGACGGTGCGATCGAATCGGTCAGGATCGACCGGACGGTTCAGATGCGCAAAGGCGCCGACTTCGAGGGCGTCGCGTTCACGCCCGACCGACCGGACACGATCATGGTCAGCACGGAAGCCCCCGAAGTGATTGAAGTTTCGCTGCACGATGGACGAGCGCTGCGCACCCTCGCGCTGCCGCGCATCTTCCAGCAGATCGTGCCCAACCAGGGGCTGGAGTCGCTCACCTACACCCCCGACGGCCAGACGCTGTGGACCGCCAACGAGCGCGCCTTGAAGATCGACGGCAACCCCCAGCAGCCCATCACGCCGTTTCTCTCCACGACGCGCGTGCGGCTTTTGCGCTACGACCGCAAGGGCGACACGTTCGATCCCGCGGCGCAGTTCGAGTACCAGACCGGCGGCGTGCACGGCGCGGCGGGGCAGATCGGGCTGTGCGACCTCGCCGCCCTTCCCGACGGCCGACTCCTCTCGCTCGAACGATCGGCGGCGCAGGGTTTGTCGGGGAAGAAGTCGATCCGCACGCGGATCTACCTGGTCGATCCAACCGACGCGACGGACATCAGTCAGCCGCCGTTCGATGCGGGACTCGTCAACCAATCGCCCGTGAAGGTTGCCAAGACGCTGCTGTTCGACGGGTTCGTCTGCGACGCCGACGGGGAGAACCTCGAAGGGCTTTGCGTCGGCCCGGAACGCTCCCCCGGTCGATTCACCATCCTCGGCGTCGTCGACCACACCGACGGCGGCGTCGGGGTGAGCAAGCCGGCGGTGGTTGCGTTTGACCTCGACCTCACCGCGCCCGCGACGCAACCGTCGAGCACTCAGCCGTCCACCCCACCGGATCGGTAAGAGCCGCGCGTGTTTCAAGTAACGAGGCTCATGCGGGTTTATTCACCGCAGAGGCGCAGCGGGCGCAGAGGAACTCTTGGAAGGGCAAACTCTCCAGAATTTGATCTGTTCTTTCCTCTGCGTCCTCCGCGCCTCTGCGGTGGATCGAGTATTTTTAGAAGCTTTAAGTTCACTGGGCCGGCCGGGATCACTGACGCCCCGAATGAACACGAATGAGAGGAGCGGCTTGGTCCTTCATTCGTGTCCATTCGCTGTCATGGCAGCTATAGCGCCCGCGATCACGGGATGCTGACGACGTTATCGATGCCTTCCCACGTGCCGCTGTCGGTGCCGCTCCCGCCGTCGAGGGTGTCGGTGACGGCCGAGCCGGTGGTCTCGATGCCGCGAAGGATATCGTCGCCCCCCTGCCCGAAAAGCCGATCGATGCCGTTGTTGCCGACGAGCGAGTCGTTGCCGTCGTTGCCGTAAAGCCAATCATCGCCCTGGCCGCCCTGGATCGTGTCGTTGCCCGCGCCGCCAGTGAGGACGTTGTTGCCGGCGCTGCCGGC
>JBBSLV010000158.1:0-8406 GCA_038233535.1 Tepidisphaerales bacterium
GCCTGCCGTTGTTGTTCAATGGCGTGCCAGCAGGCTTTCACGGCGTCATACAAGTCGCAGAGGCTACTCCACTCGTCCGCATGACCAGGAACGGCAGACAGCTTGACGGGCGGCGTCTTCGACCGTTGAGCCTTTTCCAAAAGCTGAGGCGCTTCGACGATCTTCGGATGTGGATCCAATTGGCCTCCCGGTGCGGCTGGAACTCCCGTCCCATCATCACATGAAGTTTGACAGCCGTCGTACCCGAATGCGATAATGTACAGAATCACGTACATCGTCACCGGAGTGTTTTTATGACTCGAGCGAGCGACATCACCAGCTTCACCGACTTCCGCACCCACCTGCGCGACCACCTCGACCAGAGCAAGGTGACGGGCCGGCCGCTGTTCGTCACGACGAACGGCGAGACGGAAGCCGTCGTGCTCTCGCCGGCGACGTTTGACGAACTGATGGACCAAGCCGAGTTGGCGAAGAGCCTGGTGACGCTCGACCGCAGCACAGAAGACATCAAGGTCGGCCGCACGCGGCCGGCAAAGGCCGCGCTGCACCAGATCGCTGGTGAATTGAAGCTGAAACTTGAACGATGAACTACGCCGTCGAAATCACCGACACTACGTTCGAGTTGATCCGCGCGCAGGCGCGTTACATCGCGATCGATTGCCAGGCACCACTCAACGCCAGCCGCTGGCTGGAGCGGATGTGGGACGCGATCGACGGCTTGGAAGAAATGCCGAAGCGGCACAACTTGGCCGAAGAGGATGCGTTCAAATCGTACGAGGTGCGGCGAGCGCTCGTGAGTGATTATCTCGTGCTGTTCACCATCGACGAGGCCGCCGGAAAAGTCTGGGTGATCGGCTTCCGTCACGGCAGCCGTCTGCCCCGGCCCGACGATTTGCCTGTTGCGCCACCGACGTCCGAGAAATCATGAAGATGTAGGCAGCACGGAAGGGCACCGAACTCGATCAGGATAAGACCCGCCGCGGATGCGTATGCGCATCGATTCGAGACGCAGACCGAATGGCCGAGAGGCCTCAAACGCCGGCCTCTCGGGCTCTCCGGCTGCGGAGGTGCAGCCCCGGCTCGGACGGATCGGGCGCGCAGGCGGCTCGCGCCGTTCACTCTTGTGTCGCACATCGCGGCACGCACCTTCTCCTCCTGCCGATCGAACAGCTCGCGTGCGACTCACGGTGAAACGTCACCGGCGACCCTTGCCGAGCGCCAGCAGGTGAAGGCGACAGCGGTTGTGCCACGCTCCAAACCGTGCGGAAGAGCCGCTGAATGCGGACGAAGGCAGCGACCCCTCGTCCTGGTCCCCCAGCCGAGCGGCAGCGCTTCGCGCAACGCGGATAAGATCGACCGTCTGCCCTTCGATACCCTCGTCGCTCGACGTTCTGCCTCTTCGACAAGCGCCGTCCGGCGGGCCCTGCGCCGTTCACTTGGCCAACCATGCATCCCGCGGCACTGCAACCGCTCACGCCGTCCGGATTTTTGACCGGGCGCTGCGCTGGTCCCTCCGGGTCGCCGTTCGGCGACAAAAATCACGGCCCGTCATTCGCCCTTGCTGGCCTACCGCTCGGTCGGGCATCGCGCCGACCCGAGCACCCCACGGGCTCCAGACCCGCCGGCCGTTCGGCCCCCACGGGCTTCTTTTCGATCCGTCGCGGCGCTTTTGTGTACGGATCGAAGAAGAAACCCTTTTACGGAGGCCTGTCATGGCAAAGAAGCAGAACGGCAAGTCGAACGAGTCGAAGAACCAGCCGGTCGAGGAAATCCGCATCGGCAGCATCAAGGCCGCCATCTGGCGGAACCAGGGCGAACAGGGAGCTCGCTTCAACGTCAGCTTCCAGCGGATCTACCGCACGGCCGAGGGCGAGTGGCGGAGCACCGACAGCTTCGGCCGCGACGACCTGCTGACGCTCGGCAAGGTCGCCGACGCCGCCCACACCCGCGTGATCCAGCTCTACGGCGAGCAGCGCGAACAGCAGAAGGAGAAGGCGGAGCAGACCGCCGCGTGAACCGTCCGACAGTGAAGTGAAACGTCGCGTCCGCCCCGGCTCGCCCGATCCGTCCGAGCCGGGGCGGCGTCGTGCGCGGAGGCGACGCTGGCGCGTCGCGCCGATCGTCCTCGCCCACCCCCTCGGACACTGGCACAAATCGTGACTGGGGAGTAGCCCCCGGCGTCCCAGGTGATTGTTTGAAGTGACTGTTCAAACTGACTGGGGCCCGGTTCGCATCGGTCGTCAACACGAAGCGCGGCCAAACCGCTTCCGGCCGACGAGTTCGCAGGATCTGCCGTCCCGCGATCGGGCGAGACCACCGCGGAACTTCGCCGTGGTGGGCTTGCGCGCTCCCGTCTCGTGATGGTGCGTCGTTTGCCTGCCCGATTCGTTTTCGGGAGCAACCGCACATGATCTGGATCTGGGTCGGCTTCATCGCACTCGTCCTTGCCTTCCTCGCCCTGGACCTGGGCGTCTTCAACCGTAAAGCACACGTGATCGGCGTGAGGGAAGCGCTCAAGTGGAGCGCGTTTTGGATCTCGCTGGGGTTGTCGTTCTCCGTCTTCGTCTACTTCGCCTACGAGAACCACTGGCTGGGCGTCGGAATGAACGCCGCCGGCGCCGTGGCCATCGACCCGATCGACAAGGTTCCGCTCGAGGGCCACAGCGCCACGGTCAAGTACCTCACGGGTTACGTGATCGAGAAGAGCCTGAGCGTCGACAACATCTTCGTCATCGCTTTGATCTTCACCTATTTCGGCGTCCCCGCGATGTATCAGCACCGCGTGCTGTTCTGGGGCATCCTTGGGGCGCTGGCGATGCGCGGGCTGATGATCTGGCTTGGGGCGGAGCTCATTTACCGCTACCACTGGATCATCTGGGTCTTCGGCGCGTTCCTCATCTTCACCGGCATCCGAATGCTGTTCATGGACACGCAGCACGGAGACCCCGCGGCCAATCCGATCCTCAAGCTCACGCGCCGGATTTTTCCGGTGACCGACCAGTACCACGGGGAACACTTCGTCGTCCGCGCCGGGTCGGCCGGCTCGCACGAGGCCCCCATCCCCGGCGCCGTGCCGGTCGTCGACGTTTCCGTCGAACGCGCCACGCCCGGCGTGCTGATGCTCACCCCGCTCATGCTCGCGCTGATCATGGTCGAGACCACCGACCTGATCTTCGCCGTCGATTCCATCCCCGCCATCTTCGCCATCACCGGCGATCCGTTCCTCGTCTACACCAGCAACGTCTTCGCCATCCTCGGCCTGCGCTCGCTCTACTTCGCGCTGGCGGGAATGATTGACACCTTCCGCTACCTCAAAGTCGCGCTGGCGATCGTGCTGACGGTCGTCGGGGTCAAGATGCTCACCGCAACGTGGCTGAAAAGCGTCTTCGGCGAGAACTTCAACTTTTACCTGCTTGGGCTGATCTTCCTGATCCTCACGGCTGGGGTGGTCGCGTCCGTGATGGCCAACCGGCGCGACGCGCGGGGCGGGGGCAGCAGCGGTGGCGGGGGCAGCGGGGACGACGCACATGGTCAGCCGTCGGCCAGGCCGCTACCATAAAACCATGATGCATTACTTCGACACCCCGGTTGAACTCGTGCTCTGGGGCGTGGGCGCGGCGTTGCTCGTGTTTCTCGCCTTCCGCCTCGGACGCTCCCTCGGGCGCTACGCCGCCAGCGGTGAAATTTCGCGCAAGGAGCAGGAGCTGTTCACCGCGCAGAAAGGTTTCAAAACCCTCTACGAGCAGGAGCTGGCCACCATCAAGGCCGAGAATGATCGTCTGGTTGCGCAGAACGAGCAGATGACGAACAAGGTCGAAGAGTACCGCAAGAAGGCGGCGGGCTTGGGCGGGCTGTTCAACTCCGGGGGCAAGAAAACCGACGCGATGTACGCCCTGCTGCTGGAGAACGAAGCGCTCGAGGAAGCGCTTTACTCTCAGAACGAGAAGCTCAAGCAGGAACGAACGGATTCGCTGAAAGAGCAGATGCGCGCGACCGGATATCGTCGCGTGCTGATGAGTCAGCTGCTGAACGACAACCGGATTAAGGAATACGTCGCCGAGATCCTCAACGACGAGAAGATGCTCCCCTCGCGCGCCGAAGCGCAGCAGTCGGCGCTGCCCGCGCCCGCGCCGGCAACCACGTCCAACGCCGACACGAATGGATAGGCGGCGCTGCCCATCCTTCCTGCGGGAGCGACCCGAAGCGCCTTCCATGCACCCGCCCCACGACAGAATGACGTGACGAATCCGATCCATGCCCATCGCCCGCGGCGAGTTTTTCTTGGTCCGCGCATGCTGCGGTCGTGCTTGCTCGGGCTGATCATGCGTTTTTGCGTCATGCTCCGCCTAAATTGCCTGCGGGCAGCCAAATGGCTCCCTCTTTGCACAGCCTTTCGCAATAGAGGCGTGCTTCCCGATGGCTGCGCGTGTGGCCAAATTGGGGAGGTATCCCTATTGAATAGCAAGCTATCCGCCCGGCAAACAGCGGCGCGGATGGTTACAGGAAGGACAGGCAGGTTATCATGTCACAGTACGACACACCCAGCAGCGGAGCAGGCACGGCCGGTATGCCCGGATCGACGTATGGCGGCGCCACCGGCGGCGACGTCAACATGGCGGTCGTCACCCCCACCGACCGCGTCCGCTGGGGGCCTATCCTCGCAGGACTCTTCGTGGCCCTATCGAGCCTCGCCGTCCACGGCGTTCTCGCAGCGGCCGTCGCGGGCACCGTGTATGACCCCGGCGACAGCGCCCGGTCCTTCGGCATCGGCGCCGGCATCTGGGGCATCATCAGCGTGCTCATCTCCTTCGCCTTGGGGGGATGGGTCGCTGCACGGTCCGCAGCCGTCCGCGGGCATAACAATGGATGCCTCAATGGCGCGATGGTTTGGGCGGTTGCGATTCCCGTGATGGCATACATGCTCGCCGGCGGCGCGGCACGCGTTGCTGACACGGTGGCGACGACGGCGGGTGACGCGCTGCAGGCCACCGCGCAAGTCACCGGAGATGACGACGTCCGCATCGACGGGGCCACCAGTGACGCGCAGCAGGCGTCGATGGAGGTCACCCCCGGACAGCAAGAACGCGTCGCCGACGCGGGCGCACGCACGGCGTGGAGCACGCTCGTCGCGCTGCTGCTCGGCTTGGCCGCCGCGGCCGTCGGGGGATACTTGGGCGCCCGCGGCACGGACGACCGCGACGATTCCCCCCGCCGCGTCGAGACCGCCTGAGTCGCGTTAATCGGGCAACGCGTCGCGCCTGCCCATGCGGTGCGCCCGCACGCGTTCCACCATTCATCGCAGGCCTGCCGCGCCCAGCGTCCGGGGCGGCGGGCCTGCGGTGTTTTCAGACGAATGATGTTTTTCCATTTAGCCGCCCCGCTTGCGGGGCGTGGTCCTTTGCGCTGCTTCGTACACAACGTCGTTCGACCCTCCACGCGCCGGGCGCGATATAATGACCGAGCGATTCGCGAGCGAGGAGAACACGCATGAATTCCATGGACGCCGGCCCATCCCCTCAGATCCAGCATCTCCGCCACGGGCACGTTGCCCATGCAACGCCCGTGACGTCTGCGCCTGACGTTTTCCGCATCGGCAGCTTCGAGCTGACGAACCGCCTCTTCGTCGGCACGGGCAAGTACGCGACGCACGAGTTGATGCAACAGGCGCTGGACGCGTCAGGGTGTCAGGTCGTGACCGTCGCCGTGCGGCGCGAGCGGCTGGTGGACTCAGAGGGGCGCAGCCTGCTCGATTTTCTGGATCTCTCGCGCTACGTGATCCTGCCGAACACGGCCGGGTGCTTCAGCGCGGATGACGCGATCCGCGTGGCGCTGCTCGGGCGCGAGCTGCTCGAAAAACAGGGCAACCGCGGCGCGGGGTGGGTGAAGCTGGAAGTGCTCGGCGACAAAAAAACGCTCCTGCCCGATCCCGTCGGCACGCTTGAAGCGACACGCGAGCTGGTGAAGGAAGGATTCACCGTCCTGGCCTACACGAGCGACGACCCGCGGCTGGCCGTGCGCATCAAGGAAGCCGGAGCCGCGAGCGTCATGCCCGCGGGCAGCCCGATCGGCTCGGGCCAGGGAATCGTCAACCCGCTGAACGTCTCACTGTGCCTGGAACTGTTGAAGGAGAACGATGCGTCGTTCCCGGTGATCGTCGACGCCGGCGTGGGCGCGGCCAGCGACGTCACGATCGCCATGGAACTCGGCGCCGACGGCGTGCTGCTCAACACGGGCATCGCCCACGCGAAGAACCCGGTGAAGATGGCTCACGCCATGCGCCACGCGCTGGAATCGGGCCGGCTGGGTTATCAGGCCGGGCGCATTCCGAAGAAGCGCTACGCGACGGCGAGTTCGCCGTTCGAGGGGATCATCAGTTATATTCCGGGGGAATAGGAGCCTAAAGACGATGGCGCAGCAGAAGAAATCACTCGGCGTGACCCTCGAACTACGAAAGTTCATGCACGCCATGCCGTTCAAGCCGTTTCACATCAAGACGACGGACGGCGACACGTTCACCATCGCACATCCTGACTTCGCGATGATCTCTCCCAGCGGCGAGATGGCCGTCGTTTACGCCAAGGAGGAGGAGGGCCATCGGGTACTAAACCTGCGGCAGGTGGTTTCGATGGAGCCGGCTCGCAACGGGGCGAATAAGCCGGGCAGGCGGTAAGTATGCGCCATGCACCGCTTCCTCCTGCTGCTCGCAATCTTGTCACTCGCTCCGCTCGTCCGCGCTGCCGATCGTCCGCCCAACGTCATCCTCATCCTCACCGACGACCCAGGGCTACCCCGTCGTCGGCTGTTATGGCGCCCCGCTGATGTTCGCGTCTTGGTGGGTTTGGCTGTTTTTTCCACGTTTACCCACAGCTTTCGCTGGAAATCGGGTCCGCTCCACTCCAATCGCTCGTCCAGTCGGCCGCTTGCCAGAGCGGGCTTTGAATTGGATGTTCCTATCGCTGAGACCATGTTGCGAAGGAGTTGCCATATGCACCGTATCCTGATTGTCGAAGACACCCCGATCATCCGCGAGCCGATGGCGCGGCTGCTTCGTTCCGAAGGCTACACCGTCACCAGCGCGGCCAACGGGGTTGAAGCGATCGCGTCGCTGGAGACGAACCCCGTCGACCTCGTCCTGCTCGACGTGCTGATGCCGAAGATGAACGGCGTCGCGTTCCTCGAAGCGTTCCGCAACGACGCGCGCTTCGCCGACGTGCCGGTCATCGCCGTTACGGGCGTATTCGACAGCACGTGGCTGCTGCGCCTGCGCGAGCTGAACGTCCGCACGGTCATCCACAAGGGGCGCTTCGACCTCGACGACCTGCTCAGCGAAGTCCACCGACATTTGCCGCAGGCAGCGTGAACGGACCCCGCGCATCCTTATCCGCGTTTAGCCGCCGCACTTGTGCGGCGCGTTCTCTCACGGCGCGTTCTCTCAACCCAGCGCCGGGCAACCCGGGAGCTAAACGCAAACGGGATCGCGCTGCTATCATCGGTTCGTGAACTCGATGACGAGCTCGAACAACCCGCTCTGGACCGATCTCGCGCATCGTGCGGGCGTCGCGCTGACGAGCGACCAGTTCGTCAAACTATCGCGTTACCTCGACCTGCTCTTCGAGGCCAACACGCGGATGAACCTCACGCGGATCACCGATCGCGCCAGCGCGGAGTTGCAGCACGTCGGCGACGCGCTGACCGTCCTCCCGCACCTCCCGCCGGGCGCGCATCGGTTGGCCGACGTCGGCAGCGGGGGCGGCGTGCCGGGGATCCCGCTGGCCATCGCCCGGCCCGATGCGACGGTCCTGCTCATCGAGTCGACGAAGAAGAAGACCGCGTTCCTGAAATCCGCCATCGAGTCGCTGGGGCTGGCGAACGTCATCGTCTCCGAACAGCGCGCCGAAGACGTCGCCCACGGCGACGCGCGCGAGACGTTCGACGTCGCCATCGCCCGCGCCGTCGCGACGATGGACTGGCTGGCCGAGTGGTGTTTGCCGCTGGTCAAAAAGGGCGGCGCGATGCTCGCGATGAAAGGCCCGAAGATCGCCGGGGAACTGCCCGCCGCGCAACGGACGATCAAGCTCCTCGGCGGCGGGGAGCCGGTCATTCACCCCGTCCATCTCCCGGGCACGGGACATCGCGTGATCGTGGAGGTTCTCAAGATCGCGCGGACGAACACGAGGTATCCCCGTCCCGCGACGCAGGCGAAGGGGATACCGATGACGTGACGTACAGCATCGATTCCCCGGGAAACGCAGCGGCTAATCTGCACGGGCTTGCGCATCGTCGACCGCGGGCTCCCGCCGCGCGGCTGACATCTGTCGCATGGCAGAACGGTCGCGAGCGTCCGACAGGTCTTAGCCGCGCGGCGGAAGCGCATCGCGGACCGCGAGATCCCGCCGCGCGGCTGAC
>JBBSLV010000159.1:0-8399 GCA_038233535.1 Tepidisphaerales bacterium
CAACTTTCCGAGGAATTTGAAATGGCATCACAATCGGCAAACGTCACCGCGCAACCCCGCAGCGAGCTGGGGTCGCGCGCCAACAAGCGCCTTCGCGACAAGGGATTCATCCCCGGCGTCATCTACGGGCACAAGGAAGCCGTCGTCCCCGTCACGCTCCCCAGAAAGGAAGTCGTGAACTACCTGGACAAGGGCGCCCACGTGTTCGACATCGCCCTCGACGGCAAGAGCGAGAAAGTGCTCGTCAAGGAAGTGCAGTACGACCACCTGGGCATGGAAGTGCTCCACGTTGACTTCGCCCGCGTCTCGCTGGATGAGCGCGTCGAAGTGACCGTGCCGCTCGAACTCAAGGGCGAGCCCAAGGGCGAAGCCGACGGCGGCGTGCTTCAGCAGATCGTCTCGGAACTCGAGCTCGAGTGCCTCGTCACCGAGATCCCGGACGTCATCCGCCACAACGTGTCGGAGATGGCGCTGGGCGACGTGCTGCACATCAAGGACTTGAAGCTGCCGACGGGCGTGACGGCGATGCAGGACGAGGATCTGATCGTCGCGACGGTGAAGGAAATCGTCGAGGAAGCCCCCGCCGAGGCTCCCGAAGGCTCCGCCGAGCCCGAAGTCATCGGACGCAAGGCCGAGGACGGCGAAGGCGAGGCTGCGGAAGACGCGAAGTAGAAGCAGTTGCCAGTTGCCAGTTGGTAGTTGCCAGTGGACGACTGACTTGGTTTTCACTGGCAACTGGCAACTAACAACTGGCAACTATGAAGTTGGTCGTCGGCCTCGGCAACCCCGAACGGTCATACCTCGGCACCCGGCACAACGTCGGGTTCGAGGTGATCGATCAGTTGGCGAACCGACTCGGCTGGACGAAACCCGGCGACTTCGACCGGAGCGCGAAAGCGAAATTCGACGGTTTGGCCTTCGACGGGATCGTCGGCAACGAGAAGCTCGTGCTCCTCAAGCCGCTGACGTACATGAACCTGTCCGGAAAGGCAGTGCAGGCGGCGATGGCATTTTATCAGATGACGCCGGCGGACATCATGGTGGTCCTCGACGACCTCGCCCTGCCCGTCGGCCGCTTGCGGCTACGCGGATCGGGAAGTTCCGGAGGCCACAACGGGCTGCGCGACATCGAGCGGGCGCTGGCGACAAACCAGTACCCGCGGCTGCGGATCGGGATCGATCCCGCCCCCCCGCGCATCGCGGGTCGGGATTACGTGCTCGGGAAGTTCACGCCCGAGCAACGCGCGCTGCTCGAACCGGCCTTGGGCCGGGCTTGCGGCGCGATCATGACGTGGATTGACAAAGGAATCGAAACGGCGATGAACCAGTTCAACGTCGCCGTGGAAAAGCCCGAATGACGAAACCAGAATGACGAATTAATGCCGAATGACGAAGCCCCAGGCGGTGCTTCGTTGGTCATTCCGGTTTCGTCATTCGGACTTTCACACTAGTGACTGGCGATAAACGTCAGCCAAACCCAAGCTAGGGAGCTTCAGATCATGGCAGAGAAGACGACAACGACGACCCAGAAACCCTCCAAGCAGTCGGTGAAGCGCAAGGCAGCGGAACAGCGCGCAACCGAGCAGGCGGCCAAGCCCGTATTGGAAAACGTGTACGAGGCGATGTTCCTCATCGGCCCGGGCGCCGCGACTGAGCCGCAGGCGGCGATCGACCTCGTTCGCGGGTTCATCGAACGCCACGGCGGGAAGATCAAGGTTCTGAAAAAGTGGGATGAACGCAAACTGGTTTACGAAGTCAACGGCCAGAAGCGCGGCACCTACATCATCAGCTACTTCACCGCCCCCGGGACGGCCATCGCGCCGCTGGAGCGCGACGTGAAGCTCAGCGAAGAGGTGCTCCGCGTGCTCGTGACCAAGGCCGATCACCTCAACGAGCAGGAGATGAACGGTGTCGAGCCCCAGCCCATCCAGCCGCGCGAAGAGCGCAACCCGTGGGACCGCCCCGACTTCAACCGACCCGCCCGCCGCGACGACCGCGGCCCGCGAAACGACGACCGCGGCGGCGACCGCCCCCCACGCCGCGAGGAAGAAGCCGGCGCGAACAAGGACTAGCTCCCGAGGCGCGACCCCCCGTGAAGCGGCGGCACTTGTGCCGCGTTCTGTCTGGAAACCGGGAGCCACATGGCCAACTACAACAAGATCATTCTCGTCGGCAACCTGACGCGCGACCCGCAACTGAAGTATCTGCCCAGTCAGATGCCGGTCGTCGAGTTTGGCCTGGCGGTCAACCACAAGTACAAGACCAAGAACGGCGAAGACCGTGAGGAAGTTCTGTTCGTGGACGTCAGCGCGTTCGGCAAGCAGGCCGAGATCATCAACCAGTCTTGCCAGAAGGGACGCCCGCTGCTGGTCGAAGGACGGCTCAAGTACGACACCTGGGAAGACAAGCAAGGCGGCGGGAAGCGCAGCAAGCATTCGGTCGTCATCGACAACTTCCAGCTCCTGGGCGGCCGCGACGGCGGTAGTGGTGGCGGTAGTGGTGGCGGCGGCGGTGGCGGGTCCGAGCAGGGCGGGGAAGGCGGATATGATGAAGGATCCTCGCGCCGCGGCCCGGCGCCGCAACGCGTCGCGCAGCAAAGCCGTCCGCCACAGCAGCAGCCGCGCCCCCAGCAGGAACCGCCGTTCTCCGAAGAACAGCAGTTCAAGGACGATGATATTCCGTTCTAGGGCGGAAGAGTCACTGGTCACTCGTCACGGGTCACTTGTCAAAAACAATGGCCGGCGATGTTCTCCCTAACCAGTGACCAGTGACCAGTGACTAATGACATCTGACCGAGGAATCATAATGGCAACCATCAAGCTTCTCCTGAAAGAATCCATCAAACACGTCGGCAGGGTGGGCGACGTCGTCGAAGTCTCGCCGGGCTATGCCCGCAACTTCCTCCTGCCCAAGGATCTGGCCGTCCAGCCGACGGCGGGGAACATCAAGAAGGTCGAGGAACGGCGCAAGGAGATCGAGCGGCAGGAGCGCGAGAAGCGCGAAGGCCAGGCCGCGATGATCAAACAGCTCGAGGGCGTCGAAGTCACGCTCGAGCGCCGCGCCAACGAGCAGGGCCACCTGTTCGGCTCCGTTAGCGCCACCGACATCGCCCGCGCGCTGCAGGCACAGGGGTTCAACATCGAGGCCGGGGACATCAACCTCCCGGGCAAGCTCGACCAGATCAACAACTACACCGTACAGGTGCAGTTCGCCGAGGATCTGGCCGGCGACATCAAGGTGTGGGTCGCCCCCGACGCCGACAGCAAGGCCGCGATGGACGCCTCCGCCAAGGCCGCCAGGGATGCCGAAGTCGCCGCCGACGCCGCATCGGACGACGAGAACGCCTGACGCGACCCGCGCAGCCTCCATTCAAGTTCTTCGGGATCGACGCGCCCCCGCTCCCGAGCGGGGCGCGTCGTCGCATTTTCGCGCCTTCATCAGGCGGTGTGGACAACTCGTGCGTAACGTGTCCCCCCACCGCCCTCCCCGGTGGGTTTCGCCCGCGGCGACGTATCCTCGTCGTTCCAGTGGAATCGATTTTCCAGACGATGATGTTAGGATACAGTTCGCGTTACGCAACGCCGCGGGAGGGAGCCCATGACTCAATTATTGAATGGCACGTCCGCCAGCCAATTCGATCGCTTGCCGCCCCACGCGATCGAGGCCGAGATGTGCCTCATCGCGTCGATGATGCTCGACAAGGAGATGGTCGGGCAGGTCGTGCAGATCGTGGACCGCGAGGCCTTCTACCAGGCCGATCACCAGATCATCTTCGACGTGCTCGTGAAGCTCTACGAACAGAACCGCCCGATCGACGCGATCATCCTGCGCGAAGAGCTCATCAAGCGACAGTTGTACGAGGAAGTCGGCGGCAATTCGTACATCGGCGCCATCCTCAACTCCGTCCCCTCCGCCGCCCACGGCGCCCACTACGCCGGCATCGTCCGCGAGAAAGCGTTGCTCCGGCAGCTCATCAGCGCTTCCAACGACATCCTCCGCGACGCCTACGCCCCCCACGAGCAGGCCGAGCTTGTTCTGGACAAGGCCGAGAAGCGAATCTTCGACATCGCCCAGAGAAAGGTCGGCAAGGCGATGGTCCCGATGGAAGACGTCCTACATGAGGTTTTCGAGATGATCGAAAACCGCGGGCACAGCGGGCTGATGACCGGGTTCTTCGAGCTTGACGACATGATGAACGGCCTCCAGAACGGCGAGTTGATCATCGTCGCGGCACGCCCGAGTATGGGAAAGACCGCCTTCGCCATGAACATCGTCGAGCGCCTCGCGGCCGACGAGCATCGCTACCCGTGCGCCGTGTTCTCCCTGGAAATGAGCAAGCAGCAGCTCGCCCAGCGCATGCTGTGCAGCCGCGGGGAGATTGATGCGCATAAGCTTCGCAAAGGAATGCTCCAGAGCCACGAGTACGCCAAGCTCGCCAGCGTCGTCGGGGACCTGGCCAAAGCGCCCATCTGGGTGGACGATTCCCCCGGCCTGACCATCCTCGACCTCCGCGCCAAGGCCCGGCGGCTGAAGATGCAGCACGACATCAAGTGCATCATGATCGACTACATGCAGCTGATGGATAATCCCGGCGTCGAGAGCCGCCAGCAGCAGATCAGCGAGATCTCGCGCGGCATCAAATCCGTCGCCCGCGAGCTGAACATCCCGGTGATCTGCCTGTCGCAGCTCAATCGCGCCAGCGAGGGCCGTGACGGGCATCGCCCGCGCATGAGCGATTTGCGCGAATCAGGCTCGATCGAGCAGGACGCGGACGTGATCGCACTCCTGCACCGCGAGGACTACTACAAAATGAGCGAGCCCGACTTCCAGCCCGACAACATCGCCGAGGTCATCATCGCCAAGCAGCGCAACGGCCCAACCGGGACGGTGAAGCTGGCGTTCATGAACAAGACCACGCGGTTCGAGAACCTCTCGACGCAGGCGGACCCGTTTTAACCGCCGGCTCACCAATGGCGTCCGACATGAGTCTACAACTGCTGCACGAGTTGTGTTCCCTCCCCACCGCGCCGTTCGTTGAAGGTCGTGTGGTCGAATACGCCGAACGGTTTGCCAGGCAGCGCCGGTTGAAGCTTTCTCGCGACAAGGTTGGCAACCTGCTCCTGGAATTGCCAGGACGCTCGCGCGCCCCGCGCTGGGTCTTCACCGCCCACATGGACCATCCCGGCTTCGTCTCCACGCGCATGCGCGACGACGGCCGTACGCTCGAGGCGGCATTCCGCGGGTGGGTGCTCGCTGATTACGTGAAGGGCGCGAAGGTCCGCTTCTTCGACGGGGATCGCGAAGTCGCAGGCGTCGTGCAGACGGTCCAAATGGGTAAAGAACGTCCGGTCCCGGAAACCGCGACGGTGCGCGTCTCCGGTCCCGTCGCGCCCGGCTGCCCCGGCATGTTCGATCAGGGCGAGGCGCGAATAAAGGGCAGCCGCTTCTACTCCCGCGCCATCGACGACCTCGCCGGCGCGGCGGGCGCATTGCAAATGCTTGAAACGCTCCGAAAAAAGCCCCCGGCTTCGCCGGTGGCTGTCCTACTCACCCGCGCGGAAGAAGACGGGTTCATCGGCGCCATCGCCGCGTCGATCAAACCGAAACTGCTGCGCAAGACCGATCGCGTTATCGCGATCGAGACCTCCGCGATGCAGCCGTATGCTCCGCAGGGCGCGGGAGCCATCATCCGCGTCGGCGACAAAACGAGCATCTTCAACTCGCAGCTCACGTACTTCCTCACCCAGCAGGCCGAGGCGCTGGCGAAGCGCGACAAGTCGTTCAAGTTCCAGCGCGCCCTCATGCCCGGCGGCACGTGCGAGGCGACGGTCTACGACGTCTACGGCTTCATGGCGGCATCGATCTGCGTCGCGCTGGGCAATTACCACAACATGGACCGCGCGAAGAAGAAGATCGGCCCGGAGTACATCGACCTCGCCGACTGGCGGAACATGGTGAAGCTGTTCGTGCAGGTCGCGAGGAACGGCCACACGTTCGAGCGGGGGCACAAGACGCTGCGGCAGCGCGTGGAGGGGCGTTACACGCGACTCAAGCACTTGCTGGGCTGACCGAAGCATCCTACGATCATGTCGTCCTCATGACCCACCATATTAACCGTCGCAATGGGATGCGATAGACTCTTTTGGAGGACAAGATGGACAAGGCGAAACGGGAAACTTTGCAGCAGATGTGCGGTGGCTCCATGTCCGAGCAGGAGATCGATCTGCTCCGCGACGCACAGGCGTTCATTGATTTCTGCATTGAGAATGGCTTGAGCTTCCGCTCGGCAGTCGGGAACCTCGCGCACGACGTGAATGGAATCCTCGCGCCGGGCGACATGTTCGAGCGCGGCGTATTCGTCCCCAAGGTGAAGGGCTATCGACGCGTCATGTCTCAACTTGCCGAGGATGCAGCCGCCCTCGGTAGCGATCCCCAGTTACAAGAAGAACTCGGCGGGGATTGACCGAAGGGGTGGAGATGGGTCCTCGGCGAGGCGAGATCTACTTCGTGAACCTTGGTCCACCCCGTGGGCGCGAACAGGCGTACGAGCGCCCCGTTTTGGTCCTCTCAATCGACGCCCTGAATCGATTGCCGCTAGTCGTGTCGGTTGTTCCCGGAACGAAAGGAGCAAACGTTTCGAGAGACCACCTCTCGGACGTGCGCGTTCCGCCCTCGGCCTCCGGGCTTCCCGAAGAAACGGTCTTTCGCTGTCTCCAACTCACGGCAGTTGACGTCCGCAAGTTCCCATCGCAACCCTCCGGCAGGCTTTCGAGCCTCTACTTGAAACAGCTCGAAGACAGCGTGCGATTCATGCTCGGTCTCTCCTGACCCTGTCACCTATCTCTCGTTACGCCGGATCATACCCCCGCCCGCCCCACGGGTGGCAGCGAAAAATGCGTTTGATCGTCCGCCACCCTCCGCGCCACGGGCCGTGGAGGTTCACCGCGTCGATGGCGTACTGGCTGCACGTCGGATGGAAGCGGCACTGCCCGCCGAGCAGCCGGCCGAGCGTGACGCGGTAGAGGAGGACGAGGTGGATGAGGAGCCATTTCATGAAGCAGGGATGAGGGCGGAGGGATGAGGGATGAGCAGCAGCGGCATCCTTAAATCTTTCGTTTATCCCTCATCCCTCTGTCCTCATCCCTATTCTCCCACGCCTGATGCAGCTTCACCGCCAGCGCGCTCATCAGCCGCTGGTAGTCGGCGAGCATCAGCGGCGTGTGCGGGCGGATGACGATGACCAGATCATAGCCGCGCGGGAGGTCGTGCTGCATGAGGCGGAAGCTTTCGCGCAGCAGCCGCTTGATGCGGTTGCGTCTGGGCGCCGTGCCGACGCGCCGGCCGATGGAAATGCCCAGACGCGGGTGGCCCAGGTCGTTGGGCAGCGCGTACGCCGTCAGCGGGCCGCGCGACTCGCGCACCTTGGCGTCGAACACCGCCGCGAACTCCAGGCGGCCGCCCAGGCGGTGGGACTTCGGGTAGCTGTGCGCGGTTTCTGGCATGGTGCGAATCGGGCCGCCCGCACTATACCCGGTGCACGTCCCATGAAAGACTGGATCGTCCAACTCATCGAATCGTTCGGCTACGTCGGGATCGCGCTGTTGATGTTCCTCGAGAACGTCTTCCCCCCGATCCCCTCGGAGCTGATCATGCCGCTGGGCGGCTTCACTGCGGCGCAGGGCAAGCTGTCGCTGAATGGCGTGATCCTGGCAGGGACGATCGGCTCGGTCATCGGGCAGTTGCCGCTGTATTACCTTGGCTACTTTCTCGGTAAGCGACGGCTGATGCGCCTGGCGGACCGGTACGGCAGGTGGCTGACCGTCAGCGGCGAGGACATCGAGATGTCCTCCGCGTGGTTCGGCCGGCACGGCGGCAAGGCGGTGATCATCGGCCGGCTGGTGCCCGGGGTGCGCTCGTTCATCTCCATCCCCGCGGGCATCTCCCGGATGAACCTCCCGCTGTTCCTGCTGTACAGCGCCCTGGGCATGGGCGTCTGGGCCGGCGTGCTCGCGTACCTGGGCCACCTGCTGGGCAACAACTATGAGAAGGTCGAGCGGTTCATGGGCCCGATCCCGTACGTCGTCCTCGGCGTAATCGTCATCGGGGGGATCGTGCGGCGGAAGCGCGCGAAGCAGACGAGGGGCCCTTCAGACGCGCTCTGACGGACCACCAAAAACCTCACCCCACGTTCCACTGCGACTTGATCGGCTCGTTCGGGTTCCCGCTCTCCTGCGCCGCCAGCCAGCGCTCGGCATCCAACGCGGCCTTGCAGCCCATGCCGGCGGCGGTGATCGCCTGCTTGTACATCGGATCCGCCACGTCGCCGGCGGCGAAGAATCCTTCCACGCTCGTCGTCGTGCGGAACGGATCCTTCAGCTTGATGAACCCCTTGTCGTCTG
>JBBSLV010000160.1:0-8398 GCA_038233535.1 Tepidisphaerales bacterium
CGACTCGTGCAACTCGTGTTCAATCCATTGCTAATGCGCCTCCCGTCCCACGGAATCCTCCGGCGTTTCGCTTGGCGGCACGGGTGCGGCACGCGGATTTCTATGGAGGTGTCCGGGTCATTCGTTTTTTCTGACCCGGAAAGTGACGCGCGACATGGATGTTTCGCAGATGCTTGGACAACGGATTGTCGAAGCCGCCCGGTTGATGGTGGCGGCCCATTTGCACGCGTCGCTGGACGAGGTTTCGCGCTTCAGGCAGCAGGTCGTGATCGGCGGAGCCGGTCCTTCGGTGGCGGGCAACGATTCGTCGTTGGCCGGCCACGGCGACAGCTTCACGGATGAGGCGCTGCCGAACCTCACCACGGACCGCACCCGCCGGTCCGTGGCTCCCGCCGACGGAGGGGCCGAGTGATTTACGGCCTGTACTTGTCGGCCTCGGGCGTTCTGACCAATTCGTACCGGCAGGACGTCATTGCCAACAACATCGCCAACGCCGAAACCGTTGGCTTCAAACGCGACCTGGCGTTGTTCCAGGAGCGCCTCACCGAGGCGCAACACCGCCGGTTTCGCGGCGGGGGGGGACAGAGCAACGAGCTGCTCGAAAAGCTCGGCGGGGGGATGTTCGCGTCCCCAACGTCGATCGACACCAGGCAGGGCGAGTTCGAGCCCACCAGCAATCCCCTGGACGTCGGCATTGAAGGCAACGACGGCTACTTCATGGTCCAGGACCACGACGGCGCCGCGCGCCTCACGCGCAACGGCAGTTTCATGGTCGACGACCAGGGGCACCTGATCCTCGCCCACTCCGGCCATAAGGTGCTCGACGGCAACCGCAAGCCGATCATCCTCAACGGCGCCCTCCAGTCGCAAACCGAGATCACCAAAGACGGCCAGATCACCCAGGCCGGCGCACCCGCGGCGCGGATCGGGCTGTTCGACGTCCCCGACCTCGGTCAGCTCACCAAGCGCGGGCAGATGCTGCTGGATCACCCGAACGTCAACTCGCTCCCTCCCGCCACCGCCCAGCTCCGAAGCGGCGTGGTCGAACGCGCCAACGTCGATCCGACGACCGAACTGTCCCTGCTCATGGACGCCCAGCGCCAGCTCGAAGCCAACGCCAACATGATCCGATATCAGGACACGATGTTGGGGAAGCTGGTTAATGAGGTTGGGAAAATCTGAACCAAGGGGTGAGGGATGAGGGATGAGGGGTGAGGGATGAGTGAACACAAACGGGGGGAACGACCGATAACTCTTTCGTGCTGATTCATCCCTCATCCCTCATCCTTCATCCCTACTAACCATGGCTATCACCGCCCTCCATTCCGC
This sequence comes from Tepidisphaerales bacterium, assembly GCA_038233535.1. Classification (GTDB taxonomy): domain Bacteria; phylum Planctomycetota; class Phycisphaerae; order Tepidisphaerales; family Tepidisphaeraceae; genus DASYWJ01. The sequence continues at coordinate 1,330 of JBBSLV010000160.1, forward strand.
CGCGTCCGGGTTGAAGGCGTTGTCGACGCGCATCGACGTCGTCGCCAATAACCTGGCCAACGCCGAGACGACCGCGTTCAAACGGTCGCGGACGAACTTTGAAGACCTGATGTACCTCACGCTCAAGCAGCCGGGCACGAGCACGGCTTCGGGCGAGATCTCGCCGGCGGGCATCTTCGTCGGTCTGGGCGTGCGCATCAGCAACACGCAGCTGGACCTGGAGCAGGGGAGCCTGGAGCGCACCGATCGCCCGCTCGATGTCGGCATTCAGGGGCAGGGATTTTTCAAGGTCAAGGTGATGGACACCGTCGGCGACGGCACGGCCTACACGCGCAACGGGAACTTCTTCGTCAACAGCGAAGGGGAACTCGTGCTGGGCATGGGCGACGGCTACAAGGTGCTTCCCCCGATCAACGTCCCCGCCGACTCGACCGACATCAGCATCAGCCAGGACGGCAACGTCTCGGTCATTCGGGCCGGTCAGCAGGAAGCAACCGAGATCGGGCAACTGCGGCTGACGAACTTCGTCAACCCGCAGGGGTTGAAGCTCATGGGCGGGAGCCTGTACGTCGAGACGGCCGCCAGCGGCGACCCGATCGAAGGCGACCCGGGCGAAAACGGAACGGGCACGGTGCTCCAGGGGTTCCTCGAAGCGAGCAACGTGGATCCGGTCAAAGAGCTCGTCACCCTGATCAAAACGCAGCGCGCGTTTGAACTGAACAGCCAATCGATCCAGACGGCGGATCAGGCGCTCCAGACGGTCGGCAACCTGCGTCGCATGTAAGCAGCACGGGCTTTCAGCCCGTGTTTTTCACGAGTAAGGGAACACGGGCTGAAAGCCCGCGCCACACATGATAAACAACAACGGCCCCAAGCCCCTTGGAATGCGGAAGACGGTGCAGTTGATGGTCATCTTGACCATCCTCGCCTGGGCGACGCAGACGCTCTTGAGCCAGTGGGGCTATGGCGCCACGCCGGCGCCGGCGGAGACAAGCCAACCGAAGGAATCGTTCGTCCCCGCAACGGGCGGCGCGAAGGCGGCGACGGCGATGCTGGAAATCCGCGGCGAAGCCACGGTCATCGGCGACGCCGTCAAGCTGAAGCAGGTCTGCCGGTGGAACGCGCAGGACAACGCCTTCTTCGCGCCCGTCGCCGACCTGGTCATCACGCGGCTCGACGCCGGCGCCCCTTACCGCACGCTGAGCGTCGCGCAGTTGAAGGAGCTGCTGCACGATGCGGGCGTCAACCTCTCGAACATTAACTTTTCCGGCGCCGTCACCTGCACCGTCGACCGCGGCGATATCGTCGTCGACGAGACGCAAGCGCTGCAGCAATGGATCGCCGCCCGCGAAGCGCCGGGGAAAGCGCCCGCCGCGCAGGACGCGCCGGCGATGCAGCGGCCGCAATTTCAGCCGGCGCCGCAGCAAGCGCAGCTCCACCAGCCCTTGGCCGAAGCGGCGTTGGAAACGCCTCTCGCGTCTGAAGGTCCATTCCACACGCTGCGCGACATTCTCACCGAGAATCTGGCCGGGCGGCTCTCGCTCGACCCGAAGTCGCTGCAAATCGCGTTTAACGTGAAGGACGAGCGCGCGTTAAACCTCGCCGAGCCGCAGTTCCGATTCCAGGTCGTCCCGCAGCGGGCGAAGAACCTCGGCCCCGTGTCATGGGAAGTGCAGGTCATCACCGACACCGGCATTCAGAAGGTCGAGATCAGCGGCATGGCCAGGGCGTGGCAGGAACAGATCGTGCTGTCCCAGCCGATTTCGGCGCGGCAGCTCATCCGCGAGCAGGACGTCGTCGATAAGCGGGCGCTGGTTGACAAGCTCGACGATCAGCCGCTGCTGACGCGCGAGCAGGTCGTCGGCAATCAGTCGGCGCGGGACTTCAAGCCCGGCGTGGTGTTCACCGCCAGGATGGTCGAGCCCGTGCCGCTGGCGCGCACGGGACAGTTCGTCACGATCACGCTGACGACGGCCAATGTGAAGGTGAAGACCGTGGCCCGCGCGATGGAGTCGGGTTCGTACGGGCAGACGATCCGCGTGAAAAACGAGGCGACGAAGGAGATCTACGAGGTGATCCTGACCGGCCCGCAAACCGCCGAGATGAACGGCGGGGCCATGCAGGAAACCAGCGGCGCCAAGGTCGCGTCGGCGACGGAGTAACTCCAGGACAGGAATACCAACCGCGAAGCACGCGAAGGCGCGAAGGAAGTCGTGAAGGACTTCACTGTGATCTTGCCTTCGCGACCGTTTTCGTGCCTTGGCGTGCTTCGCGGTCTCCCCCCCCGTGCTTTAGGAGCTTTCGATGCGTGTTTCAGCGTATTTCGTCCTTGCTGCGCTCGCGCTCAGCACCACGATTGCCGCCGCCCAGACGACGCGTGAGCCGGCCGCTACGGCGCCGCGCGGGTCGCAGTCGACGCCCGAACAGCCCAGACCGATAAACAACAACGACGCGCTCACCGCCGCCGCGGCGATGCAGCGCAATGGGGGGTCGCTCCTGAAGGCGACGCTCGCGGCGCCGGTCGATCCCGGGCAGGCGCAGCTTGCGACCGTCAGCTACTTCTCCGTCCCCGAGCCCGAGCCGCGTGTCATTAAGAAACACGACCATGTCACGATCATCATCCGCGAAGAGAGCGAGTTCAGCTCCGAAGGCACGACGGAGACGAAGAAGGACGCGGCCATCGACGCCGGCATCACGGAGTTCATCAAGCTGGACCTGGCCGACATGGCGTTGCGCGGCGGGGGCATCGGAGACAACCCGCCATTGATCGTGGCCGAAGGGTCGCGCGAGTTCACCGGCGAAGGCACCGTCGACCGTGCCGACAGCTTCATCGCCCGCGTGACGGCCAGGGTGCTGGACGTGAAGCCCAACGGCACGCTCGTGCTCGAGGGCCGCAAGCAAATCACGACCGATGACGAATACCAGCGCTTCCTCGTGACCGGCACCGCCCGCGCCGAGGACGTATCGGCCGACAACACCATCCTCAGCACGCAGCTCGCCGACTTCAACCTCCGCAAGACCCACAAGGGCAACGTGCGCAATGCGACCAGGAAGGGGCTGATCCCGAAATTATTGGACGTGATTAATCCATTTTGACGAAGAGGTCATTGGTCATTGGTCACTCGTCACTGGTCAAGGACTGAATCTCTCCCTGACCAGTGACGAGTGACCAGTGACAAGTGACTACCCAGGGCGGAGCCCTATGCGGAACATCGTCATCATTCTCATCGCCTTGCTCGCCACCGCCCGCCCCGTCTTGGCGGTGAAGGTCGCGGACATCACGCGGCTGAGCGGGCAGCGCTCCAACCTGCTCACGGGGTTCGGGTTGGTGATCGGGCTTAACGGCACGGGCGACGGCGGGAATTACCTGCCGGCCATCAAGCCGCTGGCGGCGATGCTCGGGAAGTTCTCGAACCCCACCACGGTTGCGGAGCTGAACAACGCAAGCAACGTCGCCATCGTCAGCCTCGTCGCCACCATCCCGGGCAACGGGGTGCGCAACGGCGACAAGCTCGACGTCTACGTCATGAGCAACGGCGCCGCATCGAGCCTTAAGGGCGGGCGGTTGTTCGTCACCCCGATGCAGGGACCGCTCGCGAACAGCGGGATTTTCGCGCTGGCCGAGGGGTCGATCGTCATCGAGGATCCCAGCACCCCGACCGTCGGCGTCGTCAAGGGCGGCGTGGTGATGGAAGCCGACATTCCGACCAACCATATCGAGAACGGCAGGTTCACCCTCATCCTGGAAGACCCGTCGGCCTCGTGGACGATCGCCAGCACGATCGCCAAGATCATCAACGACGCCGAAGGCACGTCCGGGGAGACGCTGGCGGTGGTCATCGACCCGAAGAACGTCGTCGTGACGATCCCGCCCATCGAACGCGAACGCCCGGACAGCTTCATCTCGCGCGTGCAGCGGCTGCCCGTGCCGCTTCTGCCGACGGAAGCGCGCGTGCAGATCAACGAGCGCACGGGAACCATGATCATCACCGGCGACGTCGAGATCAGCCCCGTGGTCATCAGCCACAAGGGGTTGACGATCAGCACGATCAAGCCCGAGCCGATCGCCACGCCGCGCACCCCGGTCATCATCCAGAAATCCACCGTGGCGTTGGATACGACCAAGGCCGGGGGGGCGAAATTGCAGGAGCTGGTGGACGTGCTGGAGCAGTTGTCCGTGCCGGCCGAGGACCGCATCACGATCGTCAAGGAGCTGTACCGCATCGGAAAGCTGCACGGAAAGCTGATTACAGAGTAGCACGGGCATCCTGCCCGTGGGGTTGAATTCAAGAAGGAAGAACACGGGCAGGATGCCCGTGCCATCAGCGATATGGATGTCGCGCCCAAGACCACATTCATGCCCCTCGACCTCGCCAACGGCGGGGCGGGCAAGCGCTCGCTCAAGCCGCTGGATCTTGCCCAGCGCCCCGCGTTCCCCCTCGGCGCCCTCGAACTCGGCCAACACGAGAAACCCGACTTCGTCACCGGCTCGCTCGATAAGCTTCAAGCCGTTCCTGTCGCACAGGAAGACGCGCGCAAGCAGGCGCAGACCTTCGTCTCCCAGGCGTTCTTCGGAACGCTTCTCAAGCAAATGCGCAACAGCCCGTTCAAGAGCGAGCTGTTCTCCGGCGGCCGCGGGGGCGAGGCGTTCGGGTCACTCTACGACCAGCAGCTCGCCGACCGCATGGCGACGGGCGTCGGCTCGAAGCTCGTCGACAGCATCGTCCGCAAGATGGAAGCGGCCAAGGCCTACCGCAAGACGTCCAGGGACGTGATCGAAAGGACCGGCCGCAATGCGACAGCTCACTGAACTCGAAGTCACGATCCAGCAGCTTACGGCCGAGCACCACCGGCTGATCAAGCACATGGACGCGCACCAGGCGGCGATGAAGACGTTCGACCTGGCCGCGATGGACGTCGCTGCGCACCAGCAGGAAGCATCGCGCCTGCGCATCGGGATGATCGAGAACAAGCGGAAGAACCTCGTGAATCAGATCGCTAAACTCCTCAAGCATGAAGGCCAGCTCACCATCACGCGCATCGCCGAACTCAACCCCCATCGCGGCCCGCTGCTGATGAAGCTGCGCGATGACTTGAAGACCACGATTGAGCAAGCGGCCGCCAAGTCGCACATCGCCGGCAAGCTCGCCGGCGCAGTGTTGGGGCATCTCAATACCGTCGTGCGACTCCTCGCGGGAAGCGTTGAGAACGCCGGCGTGTATTCGAAGCACGGCGTCCCCCAAGTCAACGCACGCATCGGTGTGATGGAAGCGGTGGGCTAAGCAATGTCACTGATCGGAACATTGAACATCGGCAAGTCCGCCCTGGCGACGCATCAGGCGTCGATCCAGACGACGGGCAACAACATTGCCAACGCCGGCAACGCCGACTACACGCGCCAGACATCAAAGACCGCGCCGACGCGGGACCAGCAGATCCGACCCGGGGTGTTCGTCGGAACGGGCGTCAACCTCACGGGCATTCAGCGTCACATTGACGAAGCGCTCGAAGGCCGAATCCGGGGGAGCATCAGCGACAACGAGGGCGCGAGCACCGCCGAGCAGTGGATCGGGCGGGTCGAGTCGACGCTGAACGAACTGAGCGACGACGACCTCTCGACGCAGCTCAGCACGTTCTTCAACAGTTGGTCGAACCTGGCGAACAAGCCGCAGGACGTCGGGTTCCGCCAGATCGTCGTGCAGAACGGGGACACGGTCGCGTCGTGGCTCCAAGGCCTCGGCGGGCAGCTCTCGTCGCTGCGGACGGACGTCGACAATCGCCTGAAGGCGCAGGTCGAGGATGCGGACCTGCTGGCGAAGCAGATCGCGGGCCTGAACAAGGAAATCGTCCTTAGCGAGGGTGGCGGGGCGGGGCAGGCGAATGGGCTGCGCGACCAGCGCGACGGGGCGATGAAGCAGCTCGCGCAACTCATCGATATCCGGTCCGTCGAGCAGACCAACGGAACGCTCAACGTCTACGTCGGCTCCGATCCGCTCGTCATCAACACCGAGAGCCGCGGCCTGACCATCCGCAACGAAACGATCGACGGGGAAGTCCAGCCGGTCGTCGCCTACAAAGCCGACAGCGGAAACGTCCGCGTGACCAGCGGCCAGATCGGCGCGCTGGCGGACGTCCGCAAGCGCATCGGCGACTACGGCAGTACCGTCGACGACCTGGCCGGCAACATCATCTTTGAGCTGAACAAGATTCACTCCGCAGGCCAGGGACTCGCGGGTTTCGCCGCCGTCAATGCGACGAACGTCGTCACCGATTCGACCGTCGCGCTGAACGACGACCGAGCCGGCGTCCCGTTCCAGGCGACCAACGGCAGCTTCGTCGTCCACGTGAAGGACAAGGGCACGGGGCTGGTCACGAGCACGCTCGTCGAAGTCGATCTCGACGGCCTGAACGGTGACGACACGACGCTCGACGATCTCACGACCGCGCTGGGCAACATCGGCGGCATCTCGGCCACCAACGCCAGCGGATTGCTGAAGCTCTCGGCCGACAGCGCGCAGGTCGAAATCAGCTTCAGCCAGGACAGCAGCGGCGTGCTCGCGGCGCTGGGCGTGAACAGCTTCTACAGCGGCACGAACGCGAGCGACATCGCCGTCAGCGCCGCCATCAAAACAAACCCCAGCCTGCTGGCGGCCGCGAAGAACGGCGAGAAGGGCGACAATCAAACGGCGTTGGCGATCGCGGCGCTGGAGTCGACGAAGCTCCCGTCGCTGGACGGGGCGAGCCTGAAGGAAAAGTACCAGTCGTTTGTAAACGAGATCGCCATCGCCGCCGCCGACGCCAAGACCGGCGCCGAAGCGACCGCCGTCGTGAAGGAAACGCTCCTGGCCCAGCGCGAAGCGCTGAGCGGCGTAAGCCTCGACGAAGAAGCGATCAACCTAATGCGCCAACAACGAGCCTTTCAAGGCGCGTCACGTTTAATCGCGGCGGTGGATGAACTGATGCAGCAGATTCTGGCACTCGTGTAAGAAGGAGGTAGGCAGTAGGCGGTAGGCAGTAGGCAGAGAAGAAAGACGCGGACAGCGCCTCTTGTTTTCTGCCTACTGCCTAC
>JBBSLV010000161.1:0-8392 GCA_038233535.1 Tepidisphaerales bacterium
CCGGTCGTCGCGTCGGTCAGCAGCAGACCATCGCCGTTGGCGTTGATCGAGGCGGTGACGCCGGACGTCGGGGTGCGGTTGTTGATGGCGGTGATGATGTCGCCAATCGTCGTAATGTTTTCGCCGCTTAGGTCGATCGTCGTTTCGACGCCGTTAGAATTGGAAATCTTGAACTTGCCCGGGGCGACGCCTTTGCCCCCGTTGTAGCCCGACAGCAGCGCGTTTTCCGTGACCCACTGCCGCTGAAGGTTTTTGCCAAGGGCGGCGGCGACGGTGGTGGGGAACGTGCCGACCAGCCCCAGCGCATCGGCGGTGGCGCCGGCGGCGATGACGATGTCGCCCGCGCCGCCGGAGTCGTCGACGATCTGAATGCCGTTGCCCGAGGCTTTGAGCTTCGCCGTGACGTTCAGCCCGGAAGCGTTGCTGATCGTATCGAGCACGTCCTGAACGGTCTTTGCGCCCGAGAGATCGACCGTCGCGTTTCCGCCGGAGCGATCGGTGATGTCGATCGTCGTCAGCGTAATCCCCCTCCCGCCGTTGAGGCTCGAGAGCAGCACGGTGTTCATCCCGGCGATGAGGGGTCCGCCCGTGACGGAGCCGGACGAGCCGGCCGTGACGATGCCCAGATCGGTCGCGGCCTTGGAGCCGGCGCCGTCGGCGACGCTGAACGTGCCCCCGCCGGTGAGGTCCGTCAGCTTGATCCCGTTCCCGCCGGGCGCCAGCTCGGCCTTGAGCTTGGTCGGCGAAGCACCGTTGATGGTCTCCAGCGCCGCACCGAGCGTTTTCACGTCCGAGCCGAACGTGACGGAGACGGTGGAGCTGTCTGCGAACGTGACGGTGAAATCCGCGCCGGCCGCGGCCTTGCGCACGCCGCGCCCGTCGTTCAACTGCGAGAGGGCGGTGGAGTTGCCGAGGTAGTTGATGTCGCTGCCGGTGATCGTCGTCGCGCTGGCGTCGGTGTCGGTCAGCAGCCCGAGGTCGGCGGCGGCTTTCCCGTCGCCCAGGTCCTGCACCGCGAGGGCGGCGTTCGTTTGCCCGGTCTGATCCGTGAGAACGACCTGATCCTCCTTCACGCTCGCGCGGACGCCGATCTCCAGCGACGTGTTGATCTTCTTGATCACGTCATCAATCGTGACCGACGCCGTCGTGTCGATGACGGCCGTCTTGCCGGCGCGATCGGTGATGCGGAACATCCCCCGGCGGACGCCGGCGCCGCCGTTGAGCTGCGCCAGAGACGTCTGGCTCGACAGCTCTCCGCCGCCTTGCTCGATCGTGATCGAGCCCGCTTTCATCTTTGACGCGCTGGTGTCGGCGAATCCCTTGCTGACCGTTTGTTGCGACGTGACGAGCCGCGCGACTTGAAACTGGAATGACCCGATGGCCGCGCCGTTGGTGGCGGTGGCGGTGAGGACATCTTCGTCGCTGCTGCTGGTGGCGGCGGCCTCGAAGGTTGAGGCGCGTTTGAGCGTCGAGCTGGTGATGCGGAGGGAGGTGAGGCGGGTGGAGATGTCGGTGTAGGCGAGCCTCTGCTCGTTGGCGGAGTCGATGCGGTCCTGGAGCAGCGCCTTGGGGCGCTCCTCGAGCTGCATCAACTGGTCGATAATGTCGGCGCTGTTGATGCCGCTGACGAGGCCAACGCTGCTGGTGATCCGACCCATGGCGAGTTCAGTGCCTTCCCTGCCGGGAGGACAAAAATAGCTCCCGTCCCTATTTAAGTCGTCGTCCCTGTTTTAGTCGTGGGGAGGGAAAAATAGCTCCCGTCCCTGTTTTATTCGTCCCTGTTTTATTGATCGGCCAGCACGCCGCTGATGAGCGACGCGCTGGCGTAGACGTCCAGTTCCAGGATGGCCGCCTCGACGGCGGCGGTGTCGAGGATGTCTTCGACGGTCCCGGCGGCGATTTCCTCCCCCCGGCGGACGCGCTGGCGCGTCTGCTCGAGGGACCACAGCGCCATGAAATGCCGCGTGGCTTCTTTCACGTCGCGCAGTCGTTGAGCCGTCGCGGCGAGGTCATTCATCGTTGCCAACTCCGGGAATTGCGTATCCTGTCGGCCGCCGCGGGTTCTCCGCGCGACCACTGCACAGGTTATCGGAGCTAGATCAGGCCGAACGTGAGCCAAACCGCGGAAGGAAGTGAAAGTAAGCGCCGTCGCGCATTCCTCGCGGGCAGTGACGCTATCCGTGGCAAGGGCGGCAAGCAACCGGCAACCCCTCGATATGACAGCACTCGCGATGTAGCCGGCGCATCTGGTAGAATCCCGTCACTGATGTGGAGAGCACCTATGCGTTTTTCGGTTGTTTTGATCGCGGCCTCGCTGATCGCCGGCGCCGCGTCGTGTAGCAAGAAGGCTCCGCCCACGGAGGGTGCGGCGTCCGTCGCCGATGCGCCGTCGCAGCGTCCGGCCAACGGGGGGACCGCTCAGCCGCCGGGGGCCAACGCGGGTTCCGCCATCCCCAAGGGCGCGCAGTGGACGATCCTCTGCCGCGAGATCGCCGGCGTCGGCCACGTCGAGCGCGCGAGGCAGTTGCGCGACAACCTCGTGAAAACCCCCGGCATGCGCGACTGGCATCTGCTGCACAAGGAGGACTCGAGCGTCCTCTATTATGGGTACTACAAAACCTACAACGAGCCCAAGGCCAAGGCCGACCGGGCGAAGGTCGACTCGATGGCCGACGCGCAGGGTCGCCGGCCGTTCCGGATGGCGCACATGACGCCGCTCGACGCCGCCGATCCCGGAGGCCCACCGGAGTGGAATCTCGCCAACGCCGACGGGCATTGGTCGCTTCAGATTGCCGTGTATATGGACAGCCCCGAGCGCAAGCAGTACGCGCTCGACGCCGTCCGCGCCGCACGGGAGCAGGGAATTGAGGCCTATTACTATCATGGCGAAAACATGAGCCTCGTGTGCGTGGGAAGCTGGCCGCGCGAGGCGGTGAGTTTGGCGGACGAAAATGTCCGCGCGGGCGACGGGGGGCGGATCAAGGTCGTGCTCCCGCCGCTCACGCCCGACGTCAAGACCGCCCCGGAGATCCGCGGGGAGGGAGGCCGCAAGCTGCACGTCGAGGCCGGGCGCAACGAGGTGCGCGATCCCACGCTTCGGGCCATGATGGAGCAGTACCCGACGAACGCCGTCAACGGCCAGACGATGATCGTCCGTCGAACCGACCCGCGCACCGGGCAGGTGCGCGAGGTGGCCGATGCATCATTCCCCGTGCCGATCCCGCGCGAGGAGTCGTCGCTGCTCGACGACGGCGGCATCCCGCTCCCGCCGCCCGAGGGGGCGTTATACGACGGCGCGCCCGGTAACGGCACCGGCACAGGCACCGGCATCCGGACCGGCACCGGCGTCCGCCGATCGACGAACGGGAGCTGATTCACGTGCTCCCTTTGCTCATCGCCACGGGCAACCCAGGCAAGGTCCGCGAGTTTCGGGAAATTCTCGAAACGCACGGCGTCGCGTGCACAGACCTCTCGGCCCACCCGGCCGTTCCGGTTCCCGAAGAAACCGGCCACACCTTCCGCGCCAACGCGATGCTCAAAGCCGTTCATTACGCGACCGCGCTGAATACTTGGGCACTGGCCGACGACAGCGGGTTGGCCGTCGACGCGCTCGACGGCGCCCCCGGCGTCCACAGCGCCCGCTGGGCGGAGCTGAACCACGCCGGCGGGGGACTGCGACAAGCTCCGTCGAGTCAAGCTCAGTCGGGTCGCGACGCCGACAACAACGCGCTGCTCCTGCGCCAGCTCGACGCGGTGCCCGACGATCGGCGCACAGCCCGGTTCGTGTGCGTGCTGGCGCTGAGCGACCCGCGGGGCCGCGTGATCCTCACCACCCAGGACGCGGTGGAGGGGCGGATCGTCCGCGCCCCGCGCGGCGCGGGCGGATTCGGCTACGATCCGCTGTTCCTCGTGCCCGCGCTGGGCCAGACGACGGCGGAGCTCTCGCCCGAGGAGAAGCATCGCATCAGTCACCGCGGCAAGGCGCTGGCGCGGCTGAAAGTGTGCTGATCGGCGTCCTCCCCGCGACGTAGCAGCGCGTTCGTTGCCCTCGCCTTGCCGATCACCACCTTCGGCGGATCTTCGAAGGCCGGCGGCGCGGGGGCGGGTTCTCGATCGTGATGCTCGGGTCGCAAAAGCCAAGCGGCCGCCGGCCGAATTTCGCGAGGTTCTCCGAGAGCATCGGTTTCGCGGAATGGCGGTAGAACGCGAAGTACGCGTGGTCCGCCAGCGGCACGCCCGTAATGGGCCCGAGCACGATCACCGCGTTCATGGCCGCCGTGACGCCGATGATGCCCACCGCCCACCGCCGCAGCGCAATGCCGCCGCTCTGCGCCAGTGCCTGGACCATTCGCAGCGTGAAGACAAGAAAGACGACGAATACCGGTTGATAGATTCGCGCCACCGAGACGCCGCGAAACTGCCAGCCCTGGTACGGGGGCGCGAGGTTGACGAAGGCAAACAGCAGCAGCGTCATCGCGAGCACCGCGCGTTCGGCAAAGGTGAGCGGCAGACGCAGCGTGAAGCGGTTGACGACGTACAGCGCGAGGAACAACCCCGGCAGGAACAGGAAGTTGCTCGCGAAGAAGTTGACCACGAGATTTCCCGGCACGTTCGCCAGCAGTTCCCCCCATAACCCCGGTTGCGCGAACGGATCCAGGTACGCCTCGGCGATGTCCGGGTACACCTGCGTGTTGTTGTTGCGCAGCGGAAGTCCCGCCATCGTGAACAGCAGCAGATTGCTGACGATCGTCGGCGCCACGAGCAGTACGGCCGCGACGGCCGTCGCAGTGAAGCGCTTGCGGAGCAGGAGCATCGCCAGCGGTGGGAGACCGACATAGGGGAGCAGATCGTACGCGAGCAGGATGATCCCCAGCGCCAGCGCCAGCATCGCGACGCGCTTCGTGTCCGGCTGACGCTGGATCTCCATCAGGACGATCATGGCGCCGAGGCACGCCGGGACGATCGCGGCGTACGAATACGGCAGCCCGGCCCAATAGAACGTGCCCGGGTAGCTCGCCAGCAAAGCCATCGCCGCCCAGGCGGCGGCCTGGCCGATCCGGCGCCTCACGTAGATCACGAACCCGGCGTATGCGACGACCTGCAACAGCGCGCTGCTCACGACGCCGCCGATCACGAACCCAAAGGCCTTCATCAGCGGGTAGGCCAGCAGCGGGTAGAGGATCCGCCTCGACACCACGCTGAAATCCCACCGCTGGCGCGGCGCGCCGTCGAGCATGAGAAACGTGGCCTCGAAGTGGTGATTGTCGATGTTGAACAGGTAGTTGCACGGTTTGAGGATCCATGGCCGCTCCAGCGTCGTCGCGTATGGCGCCATCGTCCCCGACGAAAGCCATACGCCCGCGGCCACGAAAGCGCAGCCGAGCAGCAGGAAAACGGTGAAGCGATTTGCTCTGAAAATCTTCAGCATCTGGAAAGAGCCGCAACGATCCGGCAGGTTCGCGGCGGCGGGCGGCATGTTCGCCTCCCGAACGCGCTTCGGCAAATCCTCGATTGACGTGCGCCGCTCGCCGGGGTCTAAATGGAACCCGTATGAGCCGCATCATGATCGCCGTCAGCAGCCCCTGGGCCTCGGAGCGCGTGATGGAGCCGCTGGCCGACCTCGCGCGGCGGATCAACGCCGAGGTCCTCGTCGTCCACGTCTCCCGCCCCAGCGGCGGGCAGATGCGCGAGCAGGAACAAGCCGACGGTGAATCCGCCATCCGCGTCCTGCGCGAACAACTCGAACAGCGCGGCGTCGTCGTCCAAACCCTCCTGATGTTCAGCGACGACATCGCCCGCGCCATCCTCAACACCGCCATCGAGCGCGAGGTGACGTTGATCGTCCTCGGCCTGACGGGCAAGAACGTCTTCGCCCGTCTGCTGGCAGGCAACGTCCCGGTCGAGCTGATCAAGAACACGCGCATCCCCGTGCTGCTGTTCCCGCCGGAGCACAAGGGGACGATTTAGGATCGCGCGCGAGCGCGCATCTCGCAGCCGCCGGCATGGCTCGTCCTGTTCCATGCACTGGAGATCCGCCTGATCCATGGGCCGCGGGTGCAGCGTACCCGCTGCGCGCGGCGCGCGGCCACGGGCGGCGCGGGCGGGTTGGTTGCTGACCGTGCAGGAGATTCTGGACGAGGAGCACGTGCAGAAGGTGTGAACGGGCGGGAACGCCTCATGCCGCTGCCGGTGTGCTGGGCGGTGCGGTGGGCGCGGGCTTGCGATCCTCGGTGTGTCCCAGCTTGACGAATAGCGTGATGATCGCGTCGAGCACGATGCGCTCGGTGGAGAGCAGTTCGCGCATGTCGAGCACGAGTTGTTCGGTCGGAATGCTTTCGCTTTCCAGATACTTCTTCTGGAGCGCCGCAACGGCCAGCTGCCGTTCGGAGGCAGCTTTCATCAGGCTGGTGATATCCGGGTCATTCATAGGCCGGGCATCTTAGCGTGAATCGCGACGGCGGGCGAGGTCGGCTTCGTGCTCGGCGACCCGCTCGTTCAACAGTTCAAGCCGCTTGAGCAACTTCCGGTTGCGTTCGACGAGCGACTCCGCTTATTTCTTCGCGCCGGTCACCAGCTTGCGGACCGCGCGGATTGAACCTTTCGGGGCGCCTTTTTCTTTAGCCATATCCGAGTCTCTGCGTTGCCGAGTCGCTCCGGATCATACACGCCCGCTTCGCGCCCGGGGAGCGGGAAGTGCGACGCGGTGAGACGTGCGACATGGCCTTGCCGCTGCGGGGCGGGTATTCTTTGCCGCATGGCGAAGCAGGGGACACGGGGGAAACGGACGGCGACGCAGACGGGCGAACCCCAGAGCGCACCGCCCACCGCTCCCCGCCCCGGCAAACCCTCCTCCCTGCTCGACACCCGCGTCGTCTACTGCGGCGACAACCTCGAACAACTCGCCAAGCTGCCCGAGCGGTGCATCGACCTGATAAGGGGGGGCATCGATCCGCCGTTCAACTCCAACCGCAACTACGAGGTATTCTGGGGCGAGACGAAGGAGAAACGCTCCTTCGAGGACCGCCACGCCAGCACGCAGGCGTACATCGACTACATGCGCCCGCGCTGCGTGGAACTCGCCCGCGTGCTGAAGAAGACCGGTTCGTTCTACTACCACTGCGACTGGCACGCCGGGGGCGGCCCCGCGCACTAAGAACGTGAACGAAAAATGGGCGATCCAACTCACACGCCGTATGCTGCAGTTATCGCGGAGGTCGCGCACGACCTCGGCTCAATGGACTCGTCCGTGCTCAGCCCTGCCGAGTGTCGCGCCGAGACGGCGAAGGGCTACGCAATTATCGCGATCGGTTTTGCGTGCGCTTCGCTCCATATGTGGCTGGGACCAGCAGTGGCGGACCGTTTGGGCGTCACGCGTGTCTCCCTGTGGTGGATCAACAACCTGCTAGCTTGGGGGCTCACGTGGGCCGGAGGACGCCGAGCATTTAGGTATCCTGCAGTTCGAACGGTTCGTGGGGGGAAAATCCGACGCTACGTCTACGGGCCATACTCCACCAAGGACGTTTTGGCGGGGGCCTACTACGCCCACATCTGCGCCAAGCGAGCACGTAACGCGTCCGGCCGTGCGCGTCTCAGAGCCGTCCGTCTGTGTCGGCTTTATCTTCAGTGCCCGTTGCCCGTTGCTTTGGCTGCGGATGTCCTTGAGCCACCTCAAAAACAGGCGGGCGAGGAGCGACCACCCTCTAATAACGCGTTGTACGTGTGGTGCATTTATACAGGTGGGAATCGCCTCGCGACCGCTTGGGCGGGCATTGAAACCTTCGTCGAATCAACGGTACATGCGTCAACGACCCCGACGGAGAGCATCGCCGAGATCGAGCGTTTGACTGGGCTATGGTGCGGGGCCGTTTACAAGTTCTATCAGTATGAGAGAGGCCGCGACAGAAATCAGCTCGACGGTCTGGCTGAGATCCTGATCGAAATCGCGGAGGCCGTTCGTCGCGAACTTGCGTCGCGTCCGACACAACCTGCGATGCCGAAAACAACGATCTTGGCGACATACCGGGAATGGGTCGCGGCATCCGGCTTCATCGTTGTGTTTTGGGTATGCGCAGTCGTGGCTGGCCTCCGCTCACCTACAACGCTTCCTGCCTGTTTGATGAGTGCGCTTGTCGGAAGTGGAGCCGTCGTGTTCGCGGCGTGGAACCTTTACGCGTCGCGTAAACGTGCAGAGGCCGCTCCTGTAGGCATGCCGCTCGCCAATGAGTCGGAAACCACGGCAAACTTCCCGAACCCACAGCTACCCATAGTGGGGATCGACGCTACAAGCGAAGCCGACAGCACCGCGGCTTCGGGGCCGCACAAGACGAACGGATAACTGGGACGAAAAGCCCCGACATCGACGCGTTCCAGGCCGTGATGGAGCGCGAGGGCG
>JBBSLV010000162.1:0-8377 GCA_038233535.1 Tepidisphaerales bacterium
GTTGTCACCTCGCCGTGGCAATGCGATGATGCGCTTCGCCACAGCACGATGTCAGGAACTGAAGACATTTCGTGGCAGGAGCTCCGCCGCATCGTCCAGGAGTGGAAGGGCGCGGCGGCGGAGCTGGACGAGGTTACGCCTCTTCCGGGGGGACATATTAACACGACCTTGTGCCTGACGACGAAGGACGGGCACAAATCAGTCCTGAAAATCTCCCCACACCGCGTCGACCGCGCGTACGAGCGCGAGGCCCATCAGCTCAAGCTTTTGAAAGACTGCGGCGCTCCCGTGCCGCGGGTGTACGCCGCCATGACGGGCACGCTCGACCACCCGTTCAGCTACATCCTTATCGAGTTCATCGACGGCGTGGACCTGGCCCAGGCGAAGAAGCGTTGCTCGCCGGAAGCGTTTGACCGGCTCCAGCAGCGTCTGGCGGACATCGTCGCGGCCATGCACGGCTGCACGCACCCGTCGTACTGCAAGGTGACGCCGGACGGTGCGGCGAAGGACTTCACGAGCTGGCCGGCGTTTTATCGCGAGGTGTACGACGCGATCTGGCAAGAGGCGGAGAAGTCGCCGCACATCGCGACCAAGTGCCGCAAGCAGATCGGGCGGGTGCACGAGCGGCTCGAGCGCCTCATTGCGCACGCCGACCGCCCTCGGCTGGTGCACTGGGACTTGTGGTCGTCAAACCTTTTGGTGAAGCCCGACCCAACCGGCGAGTGGCACGTGGCGGCGCTGCTCGACCCCAACTGCAAGTACGCCCACGCCGAGGCCGAGATCGCGTACATGGAGCTGTTCCACACGGTCAATCCCGCGTTCATGAAGCGTTACCAGCGGCGGCACAAGCTCGACGGCGACTACTACCGATTCCGCAGGCCGGTGTACCAGCTTTACCCGATGATCAACCACCTGCTGCTGTTCGGCCCGGACTACGCCAAGCCGCTGGCGGCGGCGGTGGAGCGGACGACGGCGATCGTGTAGACGCGGTCGTCGGAGGACGCATCTTCGCGACCGTTCGCTTCCCGTATTGTTTTTTCGCACGCGAGGCCGCTGGTCAGGACGAGAATCAGTAATAAGGTTCGCATAAGTTTGGTGACGATACCGCTCGTGAGGTCGATCACAAGCCGGTTCGGAAGACTTTCACGAATGGCTTGTCTGGTCGATATATGAGCGGAGGATCGCATATACTCCCTCTGCCAGACCTTAAGCCGCTTGAAAAGTGCGATCCGCCGCGTATTCTTCCCGCACGCAACGCGGAATACGCCGACTTAGCTCAGTTGGTAGAGCGACGCTTTCGTAAAGCGTAGGTCCCGAGTTCAAGTCTCGGAGTCGGCTTTGAAAGCCCGGGTTTACCCCCGGGCTTTTTTCATGCGCTGGGATCAAATAGCGCAAACTTGTGCCACAAATCCATTTGCGCCGCGCGCTGCCGCGGTTACCTTCGCCGCCATGTCTGCAGACGGATTCCCGAAAATCGGGCACTTCAAGGACGTCGCCGGCTTCACGCGGCATTTGCAAACAATCGGGGCGGACCTTCCGATTGATGAGCAGGTGCTGTCGGCGGCGCAGGGCAGCCCGCTGGCGCAGGCGCTGGACATCGGGGGTGGTGCTATCGGGGGTGGCGCCGGGGGCGGCTTCATCGTCGGCAACCGTTGGTGCATTCATCCGATGGAAGGATGGGACGGCACGACGACGGGTGAGCCGAGCGAGCACACGATTCGGCGGTGGGCGCACTTCGGCCAGAGCGGCGCGAAGTTCATCTGGGGCGGCGAGGCGTTCGCCGTGCAGAGCGACGGACGGGCGAACCCTCGGCAGATCGGGGTGATCGACGACGACGTCGGCCGCGCCGAAAAAGGCGCCGCGACCCTCCTGGAAACGCTCGTCCGTCATCACAAGGAAAAGTTCGGCGACACCGATGATCTGCTCGTCGGGTTGCAGCTCACACACTCGGGCCGGTTCTGTCGACCGGTCGACAAGAGCCTCCGCCCGCGCATCGCCTACCACCACCCGATCCTTGACGCGAAGTTCGGCATCGCGCCGGATGACGATTCCGTCGTCCTGAGCGACGGTGACATCCGACGGATCATCGCCAACTACGTCCGCGCCGCCAAGCTCGCGCAGCGCGTCGGCTACCGGTTCGTCGACGTCAAGGCCTGCCACGGCTACCTCGGCCACGAATGCTCGGCGCGTTCACGCGCCCGGGTCCGTACGGCGGGAGCTTCGAGAACCGCACGCGATACATGCGCGAGATCATCGAAGGCATTGCGGCGGAATGTCCGGGATTGATGATCGGCGTTCGCCTCAGCGCGTTCGACGCGCCGCCGTTTAAGCCCGATGCGACGCGCGCCGGCAGCGGGAAGCTGGGGCCGGGCATTCCCGAGGAGTACAACTAT
Organism: Tepidisphaerales bacterium; assembly: GCA_038233535.1. Lineage (GTDB taxonomy): Bacteria > Planctomycetota > Phycisphaerae > Tepidisphaerales > Tepidisphaeraceae > DASYWJ01. The sequence goes on from JBBSLV010000162.1 coordinate 2,394, forward strand.
CTGATCCCGTACGTCTACGGCTTCGGGTGCAATCCCGACAACCCGCTGGAGATGGACCTGGCCGAGCCGATCGCACTGATCCACATGCTGCGGCGGATGGGCGTGCGGATGATCAACGCCAGCGCGGGCTCGCCGTACTACAACCCGCACTTCCAGCGGCCGGCGATTTTTCCGCCCAGTGACGGGTATCAGCCGCCGGAGGATCCGCTCGTCGGCGTTGCGCGGCAGATCCACGCCGTCCGTCAGATCAAGGCGGCGTGTCCGGATTCGATCATCGTCGGCACGGGATACACGTATTTGCAGGAGTACCTCCCGCACGTCGCCCAAGCAGTGATTCGTAGCGGTTGGGCCGATTCGATCGGCCTGGGCCGGCTGGTGCTGAGCTATTGGGAGCTGCCCGCCGACACCCTCGCCGGACGTTCGATGAACATCAAGAAGATATGCCGCACGTTCAGCGATTGCACGACCGCGCCGCGCAACGGGATCATCAGCGGCTGCTACCCCCTCGATGACCACTACAAGGATGCCCCGGAGCACGCGACCCTGAAGGGCGCCAAGGCGGAGTTGCGCAAGCGTCTGGCGGTGTTGAAAACGTAGCGCCTTTACCCCCTCTCCCTGCACCTGTTCAATGAACGGACATGCACCGCGGGGTGCCCGAATTACGATCAGCTATCCTCGGCAACGATCCGATTCATTGCGAACAACGGGCGTGCCGAACGGGATGTCACCTTTTTGAGCCACCCTTTTGAGCCCCTACTCCTCTACTGGGCAGATCTGCCTTTCGATGGCACCCGCTAAGATAGTCACGCACCCTTTGCTCGCCCGGGCACAATAATTACCCTACCCAATGCGTTTCATTGCGGTTTCAATAGACGCACCATTCGCCGTCCTCGCCGTGATTCACACGTGCGGCTGCCGCGGGTCGGCAGCTTGCGGGGGCGGCGCGCATCGCACAGGAGAGAACAGCCATGTCCAGACTTGTGAAGTGGTCATTGCCGGTGTTGGCGTTTTCCGTGATCGTCGCCCTCGCGACCGGTCGCGCCGGGGCTCAGGAAGCGGCTGACGAAGGGGCCGCCGCCGCGAGCGGTAAGGTGACCGGCACCATCCATAACCAGGACGGCACGCCCGCGGCCAACGTGACCGTGCGCCTCGTGACGCCGCCGTCGAAGAGGGCGAAGAAAACGGAGAAGGAATCCGAATCACGGGCCGCCGACGAGGACACCGGCACATCCGCTGAAGGGGAGAAGCCCGCGAAGGAGCGGCAGCGTCGGATGCCCGTCGCCGAGGGCAAGACGGACGGTTCGGGCAAGTTCGAGCTGGAAGCGCCGGCCGGCAAGTACACGATCATGGCCATGCTGCGCGGGCAGGGCCGAACGCAGAAGACGATCGAGATCAAGGCCGGCGAGACAAAGGACGTCGGCACGCTGACGCTGAAGAAGCCCGCGCCGAAGAAGGAAAAGGAAGCCGCGCCGGCGTCTCCGTAAAAGGCGGAGCACGAATGGACACGAATCTTCACATTCGCTTCATCCTCTTCCGATTCATGAAGATTTGTGTCGATTCGGTGCCTCAGTGATACCGGCTGGTCCAGTGAACTGAAGCCCCGTGGGCATTCGTCGCGGTGACGCGGCAGGCGAAACCCCGCGCGACGTTCGGATCCGAGGAAGCGCAGACATAACCGCCGCAAGCGAGCGACGCCGGAAGTCGGATCGGGCCGTAGTAGCGTTGAAACGGGGCAACGTCCGTGGGGGCCGGCCCGCTGTGAAAACCGGCAGGGCTGAACTGCCTTGCGACAGTCAGGCGGCGAACGACCCGTGAGAGCCGGATGCGGGAAATTCGCCCGTCCCTTTCGAGGAGGGAGGACTGAACGTCGGCGTGGACGTTCAGTTCTCTACTCTGCTATCCCGATTGCATTTCATCCCTCGTGGGCGTGGAGCAGCCTCGTGGGGACTTGGGATGATATCGTTCGCTCGTTCGCTCACATTCTCAATAATGCCAAATCTGGTTCCACGCTTCCATCCAATCGCGGCCCTTGCTTGTGATCTTGAGCGGGTTCACGAACTCGACGCCGGGCCGGCCCATGAATTCCTTGGCGCTGTCGACCGTGCCGAGATCGACGCTGATCGTCGTCGGTTTGGCCGGGACGTAGGGCTTGACCGTGATGGAGGATGTCAACGCCCGCCTGGCGCCGTCCTCGATCATCTGCCGCGCCTGTTTCGGCGGGATGTTTCGTGCGGAATAGCGCGACAGCCCGCGCTTGACAGCGACGCCGTGAAGACCGTCGCCGAGCAGTTCCTTCCCTTCGCGAACCGTCGCTTCATCGCCGGTGATGAGGACGACCGGGCAGCTGTAGTGCCCGCAGAGGGCGGCGTTGATGCCGAACTCGCCGACGCAGGTGTCGTTGAAATAGAGATTGCGCCACGTCGTGGTGGAGATCGTGTGACAGAGCACGCCGTTGGGCGTGCCCGCGCGGGCGTGCATGCCGACCATCAGCGCGGCGTCGCAGCCCTGTTCGAGCAGCTCGGTGTATCGCGACCAGCCGTGGCCGGAAACCCAGTCGCACTCCATCATTTCGGGGATGAAGCTGTTGAAGGTCCAGTCCCTGCCGGCGCCGTGGCAGTCGACGGCGACGATCTCCGTCGCGCCGGCGGCCCGGGTGCCGCGGACGGCGGCGTTCACTTCCTCGGTGTAGAGTCGGCGGCCTTCCTCGTACATCGGGGCCCCGCCGTTGACCTGGTCCCACTTGACGATGCCGGAGACGCCTTCCATGTCGGACATGATCAACACACGCATGATGGGCGCATCGTAAGCGAAGGAGCCCGCCCGCTGAAGCGGGCTCGCCGGGGCGAATGAAGCAGCGGGTGACGCTCGGTGGCATCACCCGCTCGTGTAGAGGAGACTCCTCTTCAAACTGGGAGTTATCGCCGGTCCGGGTTTGTTTTGCGCTGCGAGCGCCTGGACTTGCGGTGCTCGTCCTGGCCGGGGTAGCGCGGAGGCGTTTGAGTGGTCATGAATTGATTCCTCCGTCGTTCTGGGTAATGCCGAGTTCTTCTTCGGACACGTGGGCTTCGTCCTTGTCGCCGGGGCCGCCGGGGCGGGGGTAGGAGAGCGTGCGTGCGGCGCTGGTCACGGTGACGCTCACCTTGTCCGATTTTCCGGGGGTGCGGAGCGGGGGGGCTGCGTCGGGGTTGTCTTTTGAGGCCTTCGAAGACATGCCTGATGAAGACACGCCTGATGAAGCAGCCACGCCGGCGGAAGCGCGTTTGGGGTCGCCCGAGCCTGCGACGATGGAGCGTTCGTGGACTGCCGCGTTACGCCCGTCGTCGGTGCTGGTGTACTTCATGCCGATCGTCGTTTCCGGCTCGTCGAGCAGCAACCGGTTCACGACTTCCACACCCTGCATGAGCGTGTGGTCGGTGTTCGAGACTTCGTACTTCCACATGCCGAATCGCCCGCGGGAGTAGATGCCGTGCTGCTCGAGGTACGGGATGACTTCCGCCAGGATGGCGTCGCGCTCGACGCTGGGCGTGGGGTAGCTGTACTCGGCGTGGTAGGTCCAGGTGTCGATGACGTCCTTGCGGTCCTCGTCCTTCAGCAAGCCGGCGTTGATCAACCCCTGGATCGTGTCCTCGACGATGGTCTTACCGTTCACGTGCTTGTGTTCGGAGTAGCTCGTCTCGCACAGCAGCGAGTAGTGGTTGTCCTTGTCCGGCGTCATGTAGGGCGAGTAGTTGCTCAGGTACGTGACGCGGTAGAACGGGCAGTTGTCCTCGGGGAAGTACATCCACGACTTGGTGCTCGGGCACGGCTGCTTGATGCCGATGCCGACCATGTACCCGCCCGAATGCTTGAGGCCCGCGGCGGCTTTCTTGATCTCGCGGGGCATTTCGCCGTTGATCACGTCGTTGCACAGCTTGTCGAGCGGCATGGCGCTGATGAGCGTGTCGTACTTGACGATCTCCCCGTCCTTGAAGCGGATCTCCTTCTTGGCGATGTTGATGAAGTCCACGGCTTTGTTCAGGTTGACGTGGCCTTCGAGCGGCTTGCCGAAGCGGCGGTAGAACTCGCCGGTGCCGCCGAAGAGGGGGAATTTGAACTGGTTGTTCGGTCCCCAGCCGAAGTCGTCGCCTCCCAAAACGACGTTCTTCAGCGCGCGGTTGATGTCCAGCACGGCGACGCGCTCGCCGATCCACTCCTTGTTCATCATCTCGGCCGGGTGCGCCCAGACTTTGAAGTTGTAGGGGGTCATGAAGTGCTTGGAGATCCCGTCGCCGAAGACGGCGTCGATGAACTCCTTGAAGTTTTTCGCGGACTTGTGGTCGCGCTTGGTCTGCGCTTCGATAAGCCCCGCGAGGCACTCGAACTGTTGCTGTTTCGGGAGGTAGCGGATGTTGTTCTGGAAAGGGTACGGCACCCAGTTCTCGAACATGCGCACCCAGCACTCGCGATTGTTCATCTGGTAATCGTCGCCCATCAGCTTGTCGAAGCATTCGTCGTAATACTTGTAGTGGCTGAACATCACATGCCCGCCGATGTCCCACGTGAAGCCGGCGGAGTCGGTGAACGAGGACGCGAGACCCCCGATGTAGGGGAGGCGGTCGTAAATCTGGAAGTTTTTGTAGCCAAGCTCTTTCAACCGGTAGCCGGCGCCCAGACCCGTGGGGCCCGCGCCGATGATGACAATCCTGGGTTCCATGTACTGCTCCTTGTTGCAAATTCAGACAGCTCACGATCCTTGCGTCGCCATGTAGACGTATTCGAACTGGGCCTCGGTCATGGGCTCGATGTTCCGGTTCGAGCGCCGCTCCTTCCTGTTGATCGCCTGCGTGATCAAATCCTGCATCGTTTTCACGGTGCTTTCCCAACTGCATTGCTGCGCGAGCGCCAAGCCCTTTTGTACGCGATCGCGCACGTCGGCGTTGTTGCGATCGAGCGCCTTTTCCGCAGCTTGGACGAACGCTTCAGCGCCCCTGGCGAGCAGAACGACATCGCTCCACTGATTGACGACGTCTTTCACATGCGTGCTGATGATCGGCTTGCCCGTCGCCATGTATTCCAGCCCCTTCGTCGGGTTGATGAACTCCGTCGCCTTGTTGATGGCGAAGCACATCATGTTGACGTCGAAGGCGGCAACGTAGCTGGGGAGCTGCTGGTAGTCGCGCCCGCCGAGCCAGTAGAGGTTGGGGGCGTGCGGCAGGTGGGCGGGGTCGATCTTCACGACCGGGCCGACCATCGCGAAGCTCCAGTCGGGGCGCATGCGCGCCATCTCGCCGACCATTGCGTAATCCACGCGCTCGTCGACCACGCCCATCCATCCGAGGATCGGGCGGGCCATGAAGTCGATGTCCGGTGGGATGCCGGTGTTCGGATCCTGCGCTTTGTTGAAGTGGCTGAACTCGACACCGCAGCCGAAGATGTGCACGTTGTCGTGCTGCTTCTTCTTTTTTTCGCCGAGGTTGTATCCGCCGGTGAAAACGACGTCGGCGTGCTCGATTAGGCGGGCCTCGTTGTTGACCAGCGCCTTGGGCGCCCCGGTGAACTGCGAAAGCTCGTCCATGCAGTCGTAGACGACGCCGCGGTTCTCAAAATGCCCGAGCGACCAGCTCGAGTCCATCGGCGAGTAGTACCACAGCAGCGGGCGGTCGAACGCGCCTTCCTCGTTCATTCGGTTAATCGCCTCGTGCGACCACTCGCGGAGCATCGTGGGGAGCTTGGGGTTCTGCGCGTAGCTCGCCGGGACGTGCGGGCACATCACGGTGACGTTGGGCATCACGCGATGGAACGTGAGGTCAGGCTCCGCGCCTTCGGGACGGTCGAAGAACGGTTCCTCGATGAAGAGGATCGGGTGCTTCTTGGCGAAGCGCGAGAGGAACTGCTGCGGGCGCTGCCAGACGAAGCCCCAGCGCAGGTGGCTGAAGACGACGATGCCGTACGTGGATGTGGCACGGGCATCCTGTCCGTGTTTTGTTTCTATTGAAGCAAGATAA
>JBBSLV010000163.1:0-8365 GCA_038233535.1 Tepidisphaerales bacterium
GAACGCACGATGCACCTGTGCGCCCAAAGCCGCCCCGACGGGACGTGGATCGGGCGGCAGCTCATCCGCGCGTACTGCCGGCTGCACGACCTGGGGTTCGCCCACAGCGTCGAGTGCTACGACCAACAGGACCAGATCGCCGGCGGGCTTTATGGCGTGAGCCTCGGCGGGGCGTTCTTCGGCGAATCGATGTTCCACCGCTCGCGCGACGCCAGCAAGGTCGCCCTCGTCCACCTCGTCGGGCGCCTGCGCCAGCGCGGATTCCTCCTGCTCGACGCCCAGGCGCAGACGCCCCACCGCCAAAAAATCGGCTGCCAGGAAATCGCCGGCGATGCGTATCAGAAGCGGCTACGCGAGGCGATCGCGGTGAAGTGTGTGTTTGATTGAGGGGGTCACTGGTCACTGGTCACTGGTCAAGGAGAAGACCTGCGCATCTTTGTCTTTGACCAGTGACCAGTGACCAATGACTCCTCTCCTACTTCTCCGCCGGCTCGATGCTCACCGTCAGCCCCTTGCTCTCGAACTGATCCTTGTACAGCTCCGCCCGCTCCCTGTGCGTCACGAGCAACAGGGTGACGCCGGTCTCGTCGGCTTCCTTCATGCGCTTCTCGGCGTCCTGCTTGTTCAGGGGGGTCAGCTCGACGATCGTGTCGACGACGAACAGCATGTCGTTTTTGTCGTCGTTGTGCAGCAGCACCTTCCACGGAGGAAGCATCTGCGGGGGATTGCGCTTCGGATCGGTCTTGCCCTTCTTCTTCGGCCTGGCCGTCGCCGCGCCCCCCGATTTGCCCCCCCCGCTGCTGTTGCCCGTCGATTCCTTGCGTGTTTCTTCTGCCATGATGTTTCTCGTCTCCCGCGTCTCCCGCGTCTCCGGCGCCACTGCGTCGCCGGGATTATAAGTCGCCCGCCGCGGCTTTGGAACCGCGCGGACCGGTCGGTACAGTCTATTTCAACCATGCCCAACCGCGAACGCATCCTCGCCGGCGTCATGAGCGGCACGAGCGCCGACGGGGTTGACGTCGCCCTCACGCGCATCGCCGGCCGCGGCACGTCCATGACCGCGCAGCTCATTCACCACCATCACCACCCCTACGATGCGAAAACCCGCGAAGAAATTTTCGCCTTCCGCGGCGGCGACGCGAATGTGAACCTGTCGCGCCTCGCACAGCTGGGCCGCACGATCTCCCTCGCCTACGCGACGGCCGTCAACGAAGCCCTCGCCGCTGCGCACCTGACCGCGCGCGACCTCGCCGCCGTCGCCGCCCACGGCCAGACCCTCCACCACGCCCCCCCCAACACCATCCAATGGTTCGACCCCTCCCTCGTCGCCGCCGCCGTCGGCTGCCCCGTCGTGAGCGACTTCCGGCGCGCCGATCTCGCCGCCGGCGGGCAGGGCGCGCCGCTCGTGCCGTTCGCGGATTACATTCTGTTTCGCCACCCCACAAAAAACCGCGTGCTGCTGAACATCGGCGGGATCGCGAACCTCACGTACATTCCCGCCCGCGCATCGATCGATCAGCTCATCGCCTTCGACACCGGACCCGGCAACTGCATCAGCGACTACCTGATGCGCCGGCATGATCCGTCAGGTTCCGGCTACGACGAGGGTGGCCGTCGCGCCTTTCCAGCCGATCCGCTCGAACCGCTTGCGAAGCAGTTCTGGTCGTACGCCTATTTCTCCAAGCCGCACCCGAAATCAACCGACGGTCCGGAGATGATCGAGGCCTGGGAAAGAGCAGTGCGCGAAACCGGTTACGAAGACGCGCCGCTGAACGAACTGCTTGCAACGGCGTGCTACGCGACGGCAGGGACGATCTGCGATGCAATCTTGCGGACCTTCCCCGAGAACGCGATCGAAGTTATTGCGAGCGGTGGCGGTACGCGCAACGAAGCGATCATGTCCTTTCTGGAAGTCGGCTCTGACAAAATCCTGACCACCGAACCCCTCGGCATCCCCACCGACGCCAAGGAAGCCCTCGCCTTCGCCCTCCTCGCCGCCGCCACGCTCGACGGGGAGCCGTCGAACGTGCCGAGCGTGACAGGCGCGAGCCGCGCCGTCGTGCTCGGCTCCATCACGCCGAAACCCTAACTCCCTCTCCCCGTACTCGGGGAGAGGGCGGGGGAGAGGGGGCAGAGCAGACGCCGGCATCAAGGCGAACGAGGCTTGCTCCGCCGCCGGCCCCTCTCCCCCAACCCTCTCCCCGGGTACGGGGCGAGGGAGCAGAAACATTCAATACAACCGCGTCCGCGCCTCCCCGCGGGTGCGGTTCACAAACCAATACCGCAGCGCATCAATGAGATGATCGTGCACCCCGTCCTTCACCGGCAGCTCGCTCCCCCCGTCGGCGTAGTGATACGAGCGCATCGCCTTGATCAATCGTTCGCAGCGCGCGTGGATGAACAGCGCGGGCTTGCCCGCCGCGGGTTTCAGCGCGGCCCGGATCATTTCCAGCCCATCGACGATCCGCGAGTGTCGCGTCTTCACCGCGTACCCGCGCGAGCCAAGGAGCTGCACGTTCGACGCCGCCGTCTGATCGTTGCGCCCGGACCCCGCCGGGTCGCAGGCGACGCGCGTCACCCTGCCCCACCGGCGCGATTCGATGTGTTCCACGTGCTCATCCATCGTGCGCTGCTCCTGGACGTACTCGTCGAGCACGTGGACGTCTCCGGTTGCGTCACCGACGATCCAAAGGCACACGAACGGCGCGGCATACCCGAAGTCGAGCGCCAACCACGTTGGCGAGCCCGCTTCAGCGGGCGGGGCGTTTCCTCCTTCGAACGACGCAACCCCGCCCGCTAAAGCGGGACTCGCCACCTCGCCCACCACGTGCACCCCCTCATCGAACGTTCGAAACACGCAACCCTTCTGGCTCGGGCGCTTGCACAGCATCTCCGACTCCCATGTCTCGACGCTCGAGCGGCGCTTGATGGAGATGGCGTCGTCGATCGAGAAGAACCCGTCACACGCGGTCTTGGCGATGCCCCCACAGTCATCGTGCAGATCACATCCCGCGCACGCCCGCTCCGGCGGACATTTCTCAAGCACGTCGAGAATGCACCACTGCAACACGCGCACTCCTGATGACGCGCGCTTCGCCTTGTCCACGACGTCGGCCATCAACCCGTACGGCTTGTGGAACGTCGACAGCGCCTCGATGCTCGCGCGGACGGCGCGACCGTTTCCGTCCTTCATCGACTTCGTCACGAGCTGGGCCGCCTCCCACACCTCCCTGTCGAACAGCTCGACTTCATCGCAGCGCAGCTTCTGCACGCGCAGCCCGCGGACCGCGCGCTGCGATTGCGTGAGCACGGCGGCGCTCGAGCGGTTTGTCAGCGTGAACTGCTTCCGCCACTGTCCGGCGCGGGCGATGTACAGGTCGGGCGCTGCGTGCTCCAGGTCCGGCATGAGGTGTTCCCACATCCGAAGGCTCTGCGCCAGCGACCCCCCGAGGATGCGCACGGCCACGCCGGGCTTGTGAATCAGATCGAGCAGCGTGGCGATCGCGCCCAGCCGCGTTTTTCCGCCCCCGCGCGGGGCCCAGACGACCAGATCCCGCGCCGGCTCGAAGTACGCGAGGTTCAGGTACTCGAACGGCGCGTCATGGTTCGGACAGACGGGCACGCGCGGCACGCGCGCGCCGCAGTAGGTCTCGACCCACTTGTGCAGCTCCGTCGCCGACGAGCAGCGGCGGGAGCGCACGGTCACGCTTTGTTGCTTGTTGAGTTGCATGGCAAAACTCCGGTGAGGATGTGGATAGTTTCAAGGGCGCCGACTTCCTCTCCCCGGTACGCCGGGGAGAGGGAGGGCGCGTTACGCGGGGTCGAGCGGTGGTGCGCTGGTCGCTTCGGCGATAGGCGCGGCGTCCGATGGCGCGTTGGAGTCGGGGGCGGGATCGGCCTGGAGCGCGCGCAGCTCCGTTATCAGTTGCGCCGCGCGCTCCGGCAAGTGGCCGGGGTGCGGGCCCGGTGTCGACTTCGGCGGCGCAGCGCTGGACGGCGCGCGCTTCGCCGTCCCCCGGCGCTTCGGGCGGTGGTGGTGCAGGTCGATCACGTCGAAGCACGCCGCACGCCGCAACTGCCCCACCGTCACCTTCCCCTCCACCATCTCCGCCAGCACGCGCTTCGCCTTACGATCGGCCAGTTGCAGCTCGATCGCCCCCTGGAACCGCACCTCGCGCATCACCTCCGCCAGTGCGTCACGAAACACGGGATGGCGGAACCACCGGCACATGACCCACGGCCGCACGCGGTGCCGCCGCACGATCTCCTCCATCGTCGCCGGCTCATTCCGCAACGCCCGCAAAAAGACGCGCTGCCGTTCGGTCAATCGGTTCAGATGTCGCATCAAGAACGCTCCTCTCGTTTGAGACAATCAGAGGATTTAAATAGGTCCGGGAGCTATTTTTCTTCCTCATTGAATAAGGTCCGGGAGCTCTTCCTTCTTCGGGAGCTCTTCCCTCTTCCCGGATTGCCCTGCGTTTCCGTTTCATAAGCCGTTCCCCGTTGTGGACAAACAACAGGATGAAAAACAGGGACGGGATGAAAAACAGGGACGAAAAAATAGGGACGGACGAAAAAACAGGGACGACGAAAAAACAGGGACGGGAGCTGTTTCTTTCCCCGGATAAAACAGGGACGGGAGCTATTTCTTCTTCCCGGATTGCCCTGAGTTTCCGTTTCATAAGCCGTTGCTCGTTGTGGACAGAAAACAGGGACGGGAGCTATTTTTTCTTCCCGATAAAACAGGGACGGGAGCTATTTCTTTCCCCGATAACAAACAGGGACGGGAGCTGTTTCTTTTTCCTCACGGGTCGCTCGCAAGCCGCTGCGGCTTCGCATCGTCTGCGTCGCATGGCGAACCCTGCTCTTTGTCGAAGATGAAATAGGCTGGACGCGTCTCGTGGTCGTATTCGCGATCATCGCACTCGACGCGGCGCATCCCGGCGGCTTCGAAGAACGGATGCACGCGGGCCATCACCGCCGAGGCTTCGACGTAGCGCGTGGGGCAGGTCTCGATGAGTTTCCGCACCAGCTCCGACGCCAGCCCCAGCCCCCGGAACTGGGGATGGACGACGACGCGGCTGATCGTGCGGAGGTGGTCATTCGTAAAGCGCAAGCGCGGGCGGTGCGAGAGATCGGTCAGGTTCAGCACGCGCTCGCGCGGGGCGGAGCGGAAGCTGGGAAACGAGAGCACGCCCACCGCAACGACGCGCGACGGGGGGTGCATGTCTTCACGATGCGCCGCGTTGCGCCAGAGCGATTCGCGCGGGTCGTGATCCCCGAAGTCAAGCGCCGCTCGATAAAGCGCGTCGTTCTCGTGGTAGATCACCACCCACACATCCGCGTACGTCGCGGGGCGCCTGGGGAGGTAATGGAAGTGTTCCAGTGCGAAATAGTCGCTCGACCGCCCGCGTGCGAGCGCGAAACGGCCGGGGAGGAAGTCGGGCAAAGCCATGGCATGCTCCTCGTCGAATGAAGTTGTGCGGGGGGAATGACGCCGCGCGCGGTTTGGGAAGGGATGATCGGTCGCGCGGGTCGGGGAAGGCGGAAGGGAGTCAGTTCGTCAGGCGGGCCTCCCTTCGTTCATTGAAGACAGAAAAAGACAATTTGCCCGCGACTCACACGAATCTGGACGAATCAGAATGGGATTTTTTCCTGCGCTTCATTCGTGTCCATTCGTGTGATTCGTGGGCTACTCTCTTCAGTTTTCTTCTGATTGCTCCTGGTTTCCGAGGAGCCTCGCGCGGGCCTGGGCGTAGTGTTGGCGGCGCTCGGTTTGCGCGGCGCGGTAGCGCTGGTCGATCGCGAGGCGGGACAACCGCTTTGCGTCGGCAGAGAGGTTCTGCTTCGCCAGGCGCTTCACCGCCAGGTCGCGGTCGCGGCGCAACTGCTTGATGTCGCGCTGGTAGGTTTGCTCCAGCCGGCGCAGCTGGGTCGCATCGGCGACGGCGCCGCTGACGTCGATGCCGGCGGACTTGTAGAACCGGGCGCGCTCGGCGGCGAGGCGCTGGGATTCGGTCTCGACGCGCTGCTCCACGGCCAGGTCGCGGTTGGCGCGGCGCTCCTGTCGCTGGATGCGCAGCGTGCGGTCGCGGGCTTCTTCGAAGCGCTCGAACTCGCGCTGCTTCGGGACGCCGCCGCGGCGTTCGTCGCGCTCGCGCCGGCGCCGGCGGAGGTCGAACTCGAGGTCGGACTCGATCCCCCGACGTTGTCCGATTCCCCCCAATCCGTCGTCGCGATACAGTTCGCGCTCGACGGTCGGGTAGAGGGGCATGATCGGCCGGCGCGACGGGCGCGGGTCGAACTCGAAGAGGCTGCGCGGAGGCTCGAACGGGGAGCGGGGCTCGAGGAGCAGCCGGTCGTTTCCTCCAATGCGCGGGCGCGGGCCGAGGGTGGAACGGTCGCGCGGCCCATCGGCGCGCAGCGCCGGGGAAAGCAGCGCGAGAAGCGCGAGTGACGCGACGATGATCCTGCGCATGGAACCTCCGGGTTTCGATCCCCGTATAAAGCCGCCGATGGTGTCGGCGGTCTGCCCGCGCCCCGCGCGTCCCGCGCCGCCCGCGCACTCACCGCCGATGACATCGGCGGCTTTATGGGGTGCGTAACGGGAAATGGTAGGCGCTTGTTCCATGGTGATGCGACCGAAATCGCAGCGAATGACGACGTCCGGCGCCAGCGCGCGGATCAGGTCGTGATGACTGGTCGCGACCAGCGCGCAAAGCGTCGAGTCTGGCGCGATGAGCCTTCGCAACGAGCGGGCGACGGCGCAGCCGGTCACGCGATCAAGCAGGGCGGCGAACTCGTCGGCGAGGAGAATCACGCGGGGGTTGGGTCGGTCGCCCTCGCCCTCACGCGTCGCGCGACGGGCCGTGTCGAGCGCCAGCGCGAGGCGCAACCGCCAGCGCTGCCCGTCGCTGAGCTCCGCGGGGGTGCGGAGGTAGGTCCACGCCTCGGCCAACCCGACGCGGGCGAGATCGAGGAGGGTTTGGCGGAGCTGCGCGTCATCATCATCGTCGTCGTCATCATCATCATCGTCGTCGTCATCGTCATCGTCGTCGTCGTCGTCGTCGGCGTCGGCGCGATGAAAGCAATCGACGATCGGCACGTTGGCGAGCGGGATCGACGCGAGGTCGATCCAGGTCGTGGGCGTTGCGTCGATCGCGCTGGTCATGTGTGTGGCGGTGATCGGTTGGTTCATCGTGGAGCGGCGCTGCGCGTCGCGCAGGAGCGAGGACTTTCCGGCGCCGCTGGGGCCGGTGACGAGCGTGATCGTTCCGGGGGCGAGGTCGAGTGTGATCGGCGCCGAAAACGCTTCGGGCGGCGCTTCGTGCGACGATTGGGCACGTTGCTGGATGGCGTCGCGTAGGCCGAACCAGCGGACGACCACGGCGGCGCGGCGCGAGCGAACGGGCGGCGTGGGCGGGAGGACCAGGTCGCGCGGGGCGGACCTTGCGGTGGGCATGCGCGACGTTTTCGTCGTCGTGTTCTTCGTCGTCATTGTCGTCGTCGATTGGGTTGCGGGAGGGTTTATGTGAGGCATGGGACAGCTCCTGTTCAAGAAGTGCCTTGGAAGCGAATCAGGTTCTCATCCCCGCCCCCAACCCTTTTTGCCATCCGCGCAGGTACGCGAGCATCCGCCGGACTTCGCCGGGGGGGAGGCGGTGCGTTTCGGAAAGTTGCCGGACGCGGAGGCCGAGCAGGTAGTGCTCGATGCCCAGTTGGCGGAATTCGCGGGAGAGGGGGCAGCGGTCGTCGGCGAGAGCGACGACGAGCGGATCGTGGAGCCGCGCGTAGAGCACGCGCAGGCGGCGCGAGACCTGTCCGGGCGACATCCCCAGCGCCCGGCCGATGCCTGATCGGGAGAGGTGTGACCGGAGGGTCAGTTCGACGATCGCGCGGTCGCGCTGCGGGAGCAACGCAATCCGCTTGAGCACCGCCGGCGACAAGCCGCGCGGGGGGCAGATTTGCTGCCCTCCCGGCGCATGGGGAACCGGCGCGTGCCGTTCGCGCTGGTCGAATGCACAGGTGGTTCCGGTTCGTGTGACAACTGACATGGCTGCTTCCCTTTCAGCCGGAGGTGATGTTTAACAGCTACCAAACTTTTGAATAAGTTAGGTATATGTTTGGTAGATGTCAAGCATTTTCTGTTATTCATTGGTGTACAAGAGGTTATGCGAGGTCGGGAGGGTTGGAGCCGGCGGGCGGATGCGTGAAATCCATGGGCTAAGGAGTCGCGAAAGAATAACTTGAACAATTTCTGTTGCGGGTTCCTGCGGCCCGGCGGATACTGCGAGGATGCAGGATGCACCCGTTGCCGAAAGGATTCGGCAGAAGTTCTTGGCGTTGTCGCCGCTCATGGACGAGC
>JBBSLV010000164.1:0-8331 GCA_038233535.1 Tepidisphaerales bacterium
CGCGACACCGCCCGCAACCTCCGCGTGCTCGACCTGTGCGGGGAGTTCGCCGTCAACGAGCAGGACCGGCTCGTGCTTGAGCAGTACCGCCCGTACATCACGATGATGCACGTTCGCGCCCGCGCGTCGCTGCTGTTCAAGGCCAAGCGCTACAACGACGCGATGGACGCCGTGAGGGAAGGGTTGGCCGAGATCAAGGACTTCTTCGCCCGCTTCGGCCAGGAAGAGGCGTACGCCTACTCGAACGAGGTAAAGGTTCTCAAGAAGTTCGCCAGAGAGATCCGCCGCAAGTTGCCGGTGGATCCCATGCAGAGGCTCCAGACGCAGCTCGAACGCGCCATCAAGCGCGAAGCGTACGAGGAAGCGGCGCGCCTTCGTGATGAGATCAAGCGCCGAAAGACGGAGAAAGCGGAGTAGCGCCCGCGTAAGCCCGGCGCATGCCTTCCACGCCGCCGGCTCACCTATCTCCACTTTCGGTTCGTCGTTTCTTCTCGGGCATAAAATAGCCGAGCCCGCCTGTACCGGGCTCGGGAGTGATCACCCCGGCATAACTGACTGAAAGGAGTCAGAGATGCATTGCACGGATGCGATTGCGTGGGTGGTCACCGCCTACGCGGTTCAGGCAGGCGGCCGATCTTCGGTCGCCGCACGCCGGAACGACGAATCATCGGCGAGTCCGCTTCAGCGATCGGGTACGCTCCCGTTTCAAGGAACGTGTCTTCGGATCCACCGAGATGCCCAACCCCTCCAAGGCCAGCACCCCGAGAATCGGCTCTGATCCCTCCGGGCCGAAGATGATAGGCGAGACGGTTTCCTGCCCCATCAGGGAGACTCGCGCAAACCCATATTCAAGTTCCACCGGGCTGCCATCGGCCAGCTCATAGACGCTTTTTCCCTCGGGCTTGATGCCGGCCTTGCGGAGCGCCTTGGCCGGAGCCAGGCAGTCAACAGCGCCGGTATCGACGAGAAACTCGGCTGCGAATCCTTTGCCGCGACCTGCCAGCCTGCGGACGGTGGTTGTTACATGCGTCAAACCCATCAGTAAATCCTACGGGCGCAAATTGGCGCGAACAAGCGCCGGTCGCCATCCGGCATCGAGTCGGTGTGGCCGATTCAGGAATCGGCGTCACCAATTGGGGACTCGGCGTCGCTGCGCGCAATTGGGGCGGCGCTCGCGCGGCCGACCGAAGGGGGCGCGCGGGAAGGCGCAGAAATAATTGGACCTGTCCCGTTTTTCAGTCTCGTTTTTCAGTCTTGTCCCGTTTTTCAGTCCTGTCCCGTTTTTCAGTCCGCGATTGCTAAGATTGCGATGCAGATTGCCCCGGAAACCGCAGGCCGCGAGCGGGCAATCGCCCGCTGCGTGAAGGACGGCCAAACTCAAATCACCAAGGCATTCCTCATATCGGAACAGAACGCGCGCGACTGAAGCGGAGGCGGTAAAACAACTGACGATTCCGACCGGCCCGAGTCATAACAGCGTTTTTCGCAGGAAAACTCACAATGTCCTAACGGCCTTCACTAATCCGCCCCCGCCTTCACTGATCCGCCCCCGCCTTCACTAATCCGCGCCGAACTTCACTAATTCGCGCCGGATTTCAGGGATTCACGGCGGATTTCAGGGATTCGCCGTGGTTGCCGGGACGGATCACGTTATCCCCGCGGGCCGCCTTCGCTTGCTGCGCCGGACGATATCTTGCGCGCGATTGAGGTCGATATTCCCGCGCCGGTTCGTAAGTCGAGTCAGCGCCACGCCTCCGGAATTGCCCCGCGCACGTCCTGCACTGCGTCGGCCGCCCCCGGCGCAAGCTTTCGTGCCGCCACGGCGCCACGGGTCACGGATCCGCGCCGCTCATAGCGCCCCAGGCTCGCGAGAACTCCTTGCCGCCCCTAGCTTACCGCGTTATCCTGCCCCCCAACGCCGGCTTGCTATCTTGCGCGGCCGGTCAGGTTAATCAGAGTTATTCGGCACCAAGACATGGCGCGACCCGACCTCGAAGAAGTCATGAACACGCTCATCCCCTTCGCACAGCAGATGCTCGCGAAGGCCGGTGAGTTTTTTCCGTTCGGAGCGTCGATGCGGCCAGATGGCACGCTGGCCCAAAACGGCACGTACACCGGCAGCGAGCATCCGCCGTCCCAAGAGTTGATCGACCTTCTTGTAGCCGGCTTTCAGCGCGACGCCGCGGCTGGAAGCCTGCGAGCCGCGGGCATCTGCTTCGATGTTCGCATTGTGCCTCCAGGCGCCACAGAGAAGTCCGATGCAATCTGCGTACAGCTCGAACACGCCGATGGCGAAGCGATCGAGATCTACGTGCCGTACTCCAAGGGCTGGTTCGGCAAGATCAAGTATGCGGAGTTGTTTGCAAGCAAGGGCACGCCGATGTTCTTCCGGCCGCCCGGCGGTGCCGAATAACCCGCCGCTGGACCGGACCGCGGCGGCGGTATAGTTCATTTGCGGTCGAGCGTCGCGCGTGCGCCGCCGCGGCCGCTCAACGGCATTACGTTCTACCCGCCCGCTTGCAAAATGCTGCGCATTCTTGTTTTGAATCGCTGGAATACCTGAACGCCATGAAGAACCCGCGTTGTCGGCCGGGCGTGCCGTGGGCATTCTGGTTCGTGGCCCATACGCCGGCGGCGTGTTCGATGGACGATCGACGCTCAATCGGCATCGCTCGTCACCCTTCTCGCCACGCAGTAGAATCCCCCCATGCGTGCGATCGTCACAGGACAAGTGGGCGTCGACAAAGGCCCGTACCTCGAAGCCGTCAAGCAGGCCGCGATCAAGGCGGGGCATGATCTGGAGGTCTGCCACGTCGGGAAGATGATGTACCAGGAGGCGCCCGACGTTCCCGCCGGGCGGATTCTCAACCTGCCGATCACACGGCTCAACACGCTTCGCCGGGCGGTGTTCAAGGAGATTCAGCGGACGGCCGACCGGCACGAGCACATCATCGTCAACACGCACGCCACCTTCCGCTGGCGGCACGGGTTGTTCGCAGCGTTCGACTACGATCAGATCAAGCAGTTCAACGCCGACCTGTACCTCACCCTGCTCGACAACGTCGAGAGCGTCCACCAGCGGCTCAATCGCGACCACGACATCGACCACACCTTGAAAGACATCATGGTCTGGCGCGAGGAGGAAATCCTCGCCACCGAGATCCTCGCCAACATCATCCGGGGTTACGGCCACTTCTTCATGATCAGCCGCGGGCGCAACATCCCGACGACGGCGACGATCTATCGCCTGATGTTCGAGAGCCACAAGAAAAAGGTCTACCCGTCATTCCCCATGAGCCACGTGATGGACCTGCCCGATACGCTGGCTGAGATCGATAAGTTCCGCGCCGCCCTGGCCGAAGCGTTCATCACGTTCGACCCCGGCGACGTCGACGAGTTCGTCCTGCACACGACCGCGCTCAAAGCGATGGCCGAGGGGCAGACGACGATGGAAGTGATGGCCGCCGAGGGCCCGATCACGCTCAAGACCGCCGACGTCGCGCAGATCAGCGGCGACATCATGGGCCAGATCTACGCGCGCGATTTCAAGATGGTGGACCAGTCCGACATGATCGTGTCGCTCGTCCCCGAACTCCCCAACGGCAAACCCGGCCTGAGCAGCGGCGTCGAGCGCGAACTGCACCACGCGTTCGAGGGCGGCAAGGAAGTCTACGTCATCTGGTCCTGCCGCGGCACGCCCAGCCCGTTCATCACGGAGACGGCGACCCGCGTGTTCAAGAACACGGCCGAGGCGCTGGAGCACTTCCGCCAGCGCGGCTACTTGGAGCTTCAAAACACAAGTCCCCGCGGAGACGGTAGAGTAGAGAACTGAACGTCCACCGGAGGACGCGGAGGAAGAAGAAAGCGAACCGAACCGCGGATGAACACAGATGAACGCGGATAAGAGAAGAAGAATCCCACCGTTTTTTATCTGGGTTGATCTGCGTTCATCGGCGGTTCAATGGTCTCGTCGAAATACGCGCGGACGAGATCGCGGTAGCCATCGGGCACGCGGCGGTCGTCAACGCCGGAAAGAGGTTGCTGCCCGTCAACCGGCACGGACGCGCCGCGCCATGCGGGGGTCGCCGCGGCGCCGGAGCGGGCGGCGGCGGTGAAGCCGGGGGCGGAGTCGTCGGATTGATCGACGGGGACGCTCGACGCGCCCCCGCCGGCGCCGACGCCGTCGGAATGCGTCGGCGACGCCGTGGGAGATGCGCCGGTGGGCGACGCGGAACCGTCCGACTCGCGCGGTGACGTCGCCAGCCCCAACCCCTCACCCGCCCCGCCGCCTTCGCTGGCCGATCCGGGGCGCGAATCGTCGTCATTCGATGGACCGGCGGCGCTGGTTGAACCTTCGGTTTCGCGATCGATGCCGGCTTCGCGGCGGTCGTGCGGATCGCGGCGAGATTGCGGCGTCTCGCCCGGCGCGCGGGTTGATGCAGTCAATGACGCCCGCGGCGCATCCGGCGCCGACGGATCACGTCTTCCCGTCTCCACCGCCACCCCTCCCCTCGCCACGGCCGCCCAGGGCTGGGGACCGGCGGACATCAGACCGAGCGTCAGCACGAGCGCCGTCATCAGCCCGATCCCGCCCCACGCGCGCCCGCCCAGACGGTTGAGCACGACCGCGTTCGGGGAAAGCGTGCGGCAGCGCGCATCGGCATGGGCGACGATCATCATCGCCCACGCATCGGCCGGCGCGCGGGAGCGCGTGAGCAGCGCGGTCGAGAGCAGGTCCGCCAGGTGGAGCTGCCGATCCGCCTCGCTCGCTGCCGACATCAGGCTCGGCCGGCGAAGCAATCCCGCGATCAATCCCGCCAGCGCCGCCATCGTCGCCGTCATCAGCACAACCGGCAGCGCCGGCTCGCCGCGCCACAGCAAGATCGGCAGCATGAGCAGCGCCACAGCGCACCCCCCCAGCACCCCCACCCCCACCGACTCCGCCACGCGCACCCCCACCCACCGGCGATGCACCGCGCGGACGAAACGGTCGAGATGGCGCGTCGTGCTCACCATTCGGTTCAGCTCACCACGGAGCACCACGGAAATCACGGAGAGAAGAAGAGAAACAAGAGGAACAAGCCAGGGGGAAACCATGCTTCTCCGTGTGCTCCGTGTGCTCCGTGGTTAAATCGTCTTGTTGTTTTCGTCGCCCACCCGCGTGCGGAGTTCCGCGATGGCCTGCTTCAGGCAGTCCATGTGCGGGTGGATCGACAGGGCCCGCTCGTAGCTGGCGATCGCCTGTCGCGGCCTGCCCAGATGCGCATGGCAGTGCCCCAACCCCGCCAGCGCGCCGAAGTGACTCGGCATGCGCTGCACGGCACGGCGGCAGTCCTCGATCGAGTCCTCATATCGCTCCAGCAGATAACTCGCCAGCGCCCGCTGGTTGTAGCCCTCGGCGAATTCCGGATCGAGCTCCAGCGCGCGATTGAAGTGGAGCAGCGCGTGCTCGTAATCCTTCCGCTCCAGCGATTGCGCGCCGCGGGCGAGCTGGTGATTGGCTTCGGGGGTGCTCCCCATGCGGAACCAGATGCTCCACATCGCGTGCTCGGTCATCTCGTGCACGACGGGATCGGGGTCTTTCAGATGGCGTGACAGCTCCGGCAGGCAACACCCTCGCCCGACCAACCCAATCGCCAGCAGCGCAACTTTTTTCGCGTCGACGTGCTCGGTCGACATCAACTGCTGAACCTGCTCGGATTTCCAGTGCGTTTTGAGCAGATCGTGCAACCCCTGCAAGTCCATGCGCTCTAGCAGCGGCTGAACCAACGCGACAAACGTGACAGGATCGATGGGCGGAAGCGACTGCACGAAGGAAGCTTAGCGCCCTCCAACCGGCAAATCCAAGATGCATCATCCGTGCGGATAACGGGCGTGCAGGTGACGAGGCAAGGTGTTTGGTGTACACTCAAATCGGTGCATGACTTCAAATGGATCGCCTGGAACGTAGCCAAGGTCGATTAGCATGGCCTTGCCGTGGCCGATGTCGAATACGTCGTGGATCGCGCGGCTCGACCCTATCCGCAACGGGTGGACGGGGACAAGTTTAAAGTTTGGCGCCAGACGCAGGCGGGCGCTTACGTGCAGGTCGTCTTCGTCATCGAGCCTGACGACCGCACCTTCGTGATTCACGCCGGCCGTTAACCGATCGGGAGAAAAGGCGATCTCGCCGGAGAAAACGATGATTAAACAACCCCGAGTTCGTCCTGCTGGCGATCACCGAACGCAAAGCTACTCCCGGACGAGCGCCGTGGAGCTGGACAGGGTCGCCGCACCATTTGAAGAGGAATTCGTCCCCTCCGGCCCGCTCACGGCTCAGATGAAAGCGCGACTGCGACGCGCCAAACAAAAGCGTGGGCGGCCCGCCGTCGGTGAAGGGGCCGAAAAAATTCGCGTCAGCGTTGAACGCTCTTTGCTGCGCCGAGCTGACGCCGTGGCCAGGAAAGAAAACATCAGCCGCTCCCAGCTGATCGCCCAAGGGCTGGCGATGCGCATCCATGCGGCGTGAGGAACCTCGCCTCACACGACAACGCTGGAACCGCGTTTTGCCGCTCGAAATGGGTGGTCGTCGGACGAAGGAATAACGACTTACGCGCATCGTAGCGTTGTAGTGCTAATACCCCGACCCGGGTCGGCGGATGTCGGTGTCGTAGTCGGTCCTCTGCCGGGCTTCGCGCGCTTCGCGGCTGAACGGGGCGGCGTAATACCCCCGGCGCTCGGCATCGTTGGACCCGATCGTCCGCGGGCGATACCCGGTCTCGAGCTTGTTGGTGCAGCCAACCAGCGCCGGCGCGGATGTGATCAAGACGAGTAAGAGGAGGGCGTGCTTCACGCGCGGCATCAAACCACCCGCCGCGCGGGATGTCAACGGCGACGGCGATCCGGCCTCCTCCCCCTCAACTCGCCTTCCTCTTGCGTGGCGGGGAGACGCCGAGCAGACGCTTCACCTCCGCCGATGGATAGGTGGGCAGACCGGCATTGCGCCGCCGGGCTTGGAGTCGGTAATGCGTCGCCGATCGAACCTTACTTGCCGCGGATGGCGCGGTACGCCTCGCGCGCGCTGAGCGTGCTCGCGTGACCGTCGCAGTACAGCATGTTCATCGATGGATCGTTAGGCTTATTGCCAATGGCGCGCTTTCCATGGCGGTTAAAGTCGAGCGCGAAGCCACCGGCAGCGCCCGTGGCGTCCGGAACTTCTGGGAACGGGTTGGCCCCTTCCGGCTGGAACGTCCATGCAGCCATATTCGTAGTGCCGAGGTTCAGGCTGCCGTGAACGCTCTCGGTAATCAAACAACGCTCGGCCGGGCGCGTGTACTGGGTCTGCTTGTAGTATTTTCCGAGGCGGTCACCGCCAAACGCCGGGTTGGTGTTGATGTACGTCCGCCGACCGAAGAACACAGCACTGAAGACACTGGTGCCGTTCAGATCCTGGGGCGCCAGCGGGAACCAATTCATTGAATAACCGGGATGGGAAAAATTATCGGTAGACACAGTCGCGCCGACCTTCGTCGAGCGGCGCCAAGCGGGGCAGCCCCACAACACGCTGTTGCGATCGCGCAGCGTGCCGATGTGAACCGGATCCCACTCCGTACCGAACTCTTGATTAAGCCCACCCGCGGTGCCATTTGCGTTCATCTCAGTCGAAGAATACTGGATGCCAGTGGCCGGATCGGTCACTGCGGTCGGACCCATCACGTACTTCGCGATGAAATCGTGCCAGCGCTTCATACGGTCCGCCGGAGCACCAGCCGGGGTGGTGGCCGTATAGCCATGGAACATGACGGGCCAAGCGCCTTTGTTGTCATTGGCATACATGAAGTAAGCGTTGCCGATCTGCCGCATGGCCGACAAACACTTCACCCGGTCCGCCTGCTTGCGCGCCGCCTGCAGGGCCGGCAGGAGAATGGCGATCAGAATGGCAATGATGCCAATCACGACGAGCAGTTCGACCAAGGTAAAGCCGCGGTTGTGGGGGCGGGAATGGGTTTGCATGACAAACTCCTCATGAATTGACGGTTGTCGCATCTCCCGCCGGGCGGCGGGTGATGCTTTACATCCTATCACAGAGATCGGAGAAATAAATACTAAATTCGATATTATTCTTAAGCGTACCGCGCCAGCCCCGATTTCAGGCTGATGACGTGGGTTAATTGCCCCCGCGGGCGAGCGAGCGGGCTGCGGAAGCGGGGAGACGCTTGAAACATCGACGGATAAGACATGATTCACGCCGGTGAGACCTGAAAATACTAAGTTCGATATTTAATCTGGCAAGCACGAATTTCTCGCCAATTTGTCGCGTCCCCATCCCGGAACAGAGGCGCGGAAATCCCC
>JBBSLV010000165.1:0-8203 GCA_038233535.1 Tepidisphaerales bacterium
CGATGCGCGCGGCGTTGTCGTGCACCCATCGCACGGCCTGCGCGCCGTCCTCGACGAACGCGGGAAACGTGACGGCGGGGTAAAGCCGGTAATCCGGAACAACGGCGACGAAACCGCGCGACGTCAGCGCTTCGGCGACGAACCGGTAGTCGTCCTTGCTGCCGGAGTCCCAGGATCCGCCGTAGAAGAAAACCACGACGCCGCGCGATGGCGGCGTCCCCGTCGACGTCCCCGTCGACGGGGCATCCCCGCGCGGCCGGTAGACGTCAAGCTTCTGACGCGAATGATCGCCATAGGAAAGGTCGGGCGTGCGGTGGTAACCGCGCGAGGAGATCAGTCCGTTGAGGATGTCGAACCGGGAGCATCCCGTCGCCGACACGCTGGCGAGGCAACCCAGCAGGATGATGAATCGTGCAGCGCGCGCGTGGGCGGGCGTCATGAAGCGCCCGCTTGGCTTTGATCTTCCGGTCCATTAGCTGGCAACGGCCCGCGCGCCAGCGCGACGTGCCACACCCACGCGATGAGCACGCCCTGCAACGGCAGGCGCGCCCATAGCATCCAGGGGGGAAGCTCGAATTGTTTCGCCGACACTGCCATGAAGACGTTGGCCGGAAAAACGGCGACCAGCAGCGCGATCAAGCCCCACCCCGCCCAGCGGCGCAGTTGTGGAACGAGCAGCCCGACGCCCCCGGCGATTTCGCACGCGCCGCTGATCGCGACCAGCCCGGCGGGCGATGGAAACCCCGGGGGGACGATCGCCCGGTAAAACGACGGATGCACGAAATGGTTCGCCCCCGCCCCGATAAACAACACCGCCGCCGCCACGCGCAGCCGCGCCCGGCGACGTCCTGCCGGCGAAGCAACGTTTGAGGGGCGCATCCGATAAGGATATCCGATGCCGCGCGCGGCGCACACGCGCGTGAGATTCGTGGGCAATCTGATTTCGACGGACACCCGCCGAAACGGTCATGCACCCTTTATGCCTTATGCTTATCGTGGTCCCAATGAGCGCACCTGATCTTCTCATCCTGCCCGCTCACCGGCTGAAGATGGCCGTTCTTCAGCCGCAGATCGCGCCCAACACCGGCAACATTGCGCGCCTGTGCGTCGCCACCGGCGCTGAACTGCACCTCGTCCGGCCCATGGGGTTTATCCTCAGCGACCGCGCGTTAAAGCGATCGGCGATGGACTATTGGCCGCGCCTGAAGCTGACGGTCCACGACGACGATGCGGCGTTCTTCGCCGCCGTGGGGTCGGATCAGCTGTGGCTCTTCACGAGCAAAGGGGAGCGATCCCTGTGGCAGGGGGACTTCGCCGACGGCGACTGGCTGGTCTTCGGGAGCGAGACGCGCGGCATCAACCCCGCCATCGTCGCGCGACACCTCGATCGCGCCGTCCGCATCCCGCAAGCGCCGAATGAGCGCTGCCTGAACCTCGCGACGGCGGCGGGGATCGGACTGTTCGAGGCGCTTCGGCAGGTCCGCGCCCGTTGACATCCGCGTGACGGCGAGCGGTTCGGTGTTCGGTGTTCGGTGTTCGGTGTTCGGTGTTCGGTGTTCGGTGTTCGGTGTTCGGTGTTCGGGGGTCGGGGGTCGGGGTCGGGGGTCGGGGGTCGGGGGTCGGGGTCGGGGGTCGGGGGTCAGTAAAGACGCGAACTGTTCCTCCTGAACCCCGAACCCTGAACCCTGAACTCCGAACCCCGCGCAGGTCTCCCGATCCGAAGGGCAGCGCGGTAAGATGCCCCCGCATGAAGCGACCCGCTGTTTTCTTTGATCGTGATAACACGCTGATCGTCAGCGACGGATATTTGGGCGACCCCGAGCGGGTCGTGCTGATGGACGGCGCCGCCGCCGCGATTGCGCGGGCGCGCGAGTTGGGGTTCGCGACGGTGATCGTGAGCAACCAGTCGGGCGTCGCGCGCGGAATGTTCGACGAGGACGCCGTGCACGCGGTAAACGCGAAGCTCGACGAGCTGCTCGCGACGGAGAACCCCCACGCCGTCATCGACCGCCACGAGTTCTGCCCGGACCACCCCGACGGCACGGTCGAGCGATACCGCCAGGACCACGACCGCCGCAAGCCCAAAGCCGGGATGATCCTCCACGCGGCCGAGGCGCTGGCGCTGGATCTCTCGCGCAGCTGGCTGATCGGGGACGCGCCGCGCGACGTCGAGGCGGGCAAGGCCGCGGGTTGCCGGACGATTCTGTTCGCGCCCGCCGGCGTCGCCGCGTCGCCCGCGGCGTCGGCGTCGAGCGACGTTCAGCCGGATCACACCGTCACAAGCCTCGCGGACGCGATCGACCACATCGCACAGCACCCCATCCGCGAGACCGAAAACGACGCGGGCGGGAGCGCGGGCGACGGCCCGACCCGAGACGGTTCGATGTCCATCCCGCACCACCCGGATCTCCCGCCGCGCGTCGAGAGCGCGGCCCGCGTCGACGATCCCGTGACGACCGCCCCGCTGCCACCGCTGGCGGAGCACGCGACGCACGCAACATCGCCAGCGGTGCCGCATCCGGAACGCGACCCGCGCGACCAGCGGCTGTACGTCCTCGCCGAGCAGATCCTCGACGAGCTGAAGCGCCGCCACGACGAGCCGGGGCAGGATTTTTCGGTGAGCAAGATGCTCGCCGGCATCGCGCAGGTGATGACGCTGGCCGTGCTGTTCTTCGCGTATCTCAACCGCGACAACCCGGTGAACCTCATGAATACCTTGGTGCTCGCCCTCACCCTTCAGACGATGACGATCGCTTTGCTGATCATGAGCCGGGGACGGTAGATGAGGGTGGACGAGGTGCGTTCACGTTTTGCGGTCGCGCTTGGAACTGCTGTGAGGTGATGCCTGGGTCGTTTATGTCGCTCGGGCTCAACGACCGCGGGCTCCCGCCGGCGGCTACGAGCTGTCGCACGGTGGACGGGCCGTGAGACGTCCGGCAGGTCTTAGCCGCTGGCGGGAGCCTGCGGTTGTCGCCGCGTTGGAACGCAGAGAAGGCGCGGGAGCAATCCCGCGCCTCCTCACGATTGACGTCTTTGGGTTTCAGAACGACGACTACGAATCGCTCTTCTAATACTTCACGGCGCAGCCGTAGGGCTTGGTCTCGGGCGTGCTCACCGGCTTGCCGGCGAGGACTTCGTCCAGCGCCTTGGCGACGTAGTTCGTGGCCTTGTCACCCTTGGCGCCGTCGGCGGACGAGTCGTTGTCGATCGCGCCGTTGTAAACGAGCTTGCCTTCCTTATCGATGATGTACATCTGCGGCGTCGTCTTGGCGCCGTACTGCTGCGCGACCGACGTCGAGTCGTCGCTGAGGATGGGATAGTCGATGTCCCACGACTCGGCCGTCGTCTTGTTGTCCTCGGCCGTCTTGCCCGGGGTCGGATTGATCGCGAGCCACACGACGTCCTGGCCTTGGTACTTGTCGGCCGTGCTGGTCATCGTCTTGGCCTTGTGGTGACGGACGACATAGGGGCAGCCCTGGTTGAACATCTCGAGCACGACGACCTTGCCCTTGTGGTCCGAGAGCATCACGGTCTTGCCGTTCTGGTCCTTGAGCGAGAAGTCCGGCGCCATCTTGCCGATGGTTGCCTTGGCGGCTTTGTCGCCCTTATGAGCGCCCTCGTGATGATCCGCGATCGCGCGGGTCGAGAGCATCAGTGCGACGGCGAGCAGTGCCGCCGCGGGAATCAGTATCTTACGCATGGCGATCCTCCTTCAGAGGAAAATGGGTGTACGGGTCAACTGTGGGTCAATTCGAGGCGGCGGCCTGACCCTTCGGGGCCGTCGGATTTTTACCGAGTTTGAACGAGAACTCCAACCCCTGCCGCTTGCCCGCGTGATCCGTGTATGCGACCACGACGGGAACCTTGACGATCTGATCAGGAACGGGCACGGGCGTAAAGGTGAATTTTGACTGGCTGCCTTCGGTCGACGACGTTTCGTCCTTCAGCATCACGTCGCTGGGCGTGCCGACGAACCACTCGACCTTCGCCGGGGGCGCATCCGTCCAGTTGACGATCAATTCGACCGGGCCGTCGCTGCCTTGGGGCTGCGACCACTTCGTGCCCGCGACGAACCCTTTGACGTTCTGAAAATTCCGGACCGGCAGTCGCTCGTTCCACTGCTTGAAGACGGCTTCATTGGCGGGATTCGCGGCGGCGGCGACGGTGAGTCTGCCCTCGAAGTCCGCCTTGCCCGGGATGCACACATCCTGGCAGACAAGCCACTTCGCTTTCACGCTGAACGGCACGTCCGTCCCCGGCTTGGCGTCGGCGGGCGGGGTGACGGTGGTCATCAGCATGACCTCGTCGAGGTAGCCGTAGCCCTTCATGTCGCCGGGCTGGGGGAAGTTGACGGGGACGGGGTATTCGAGCGGGCCGACCTTGTAGCCTTCGGGGAAGGTCCATTCGACCTTCGTCGCCTCGCCGGACTCCCCGGGATTGATCCAATAGATGTGCCACTCCGGTTCGATCTTGAACCGCACGCCGACCTTGAACGGCTCGCCCGGCTTGATCGCCGTTGCGCTGACGAGCGACTCGGCCTTGACGAGATCCTTCTCCGGCGCTTCGGCCGACGCCGTCGCGATCAGCGTCGACACCGCGAGCACGGGAATGAACAATGCCGCTGCGCGCATTTTGAAGCTCCTTTCAACGGACCAGGACCAACTGGGACCACGTTCCCCCGCCCGCCATTATTCCCCGGTCCGCGGAGGTCTTCCACCCCAAAGAGGGTACCTCCGCGAAATAGAGACACGCGGAAGATGGGAAAGTTGCGGCGCGGCGGACTTATTGGTGGCGGCATGGCGGGGGAGGGTTCGGGGGTTCGGGGTTCCGCTGCTGGTTTTCCTGATTGTGCAGCGGTACAATTCGCCCGACTTTCCGGGCATGAGGGCTCGTTAGATGATCTCCCTCGGGCATCAGGATCGCGTCAATTGCTCAAGCGCCGCCCGCGTGCCAACGCCCGGAGTCGAGGTGCATCGGACGCATGAGTCACAATCCCCACCATCACGGTCAAGGTACGTCCCAACCCCACGCCCTTAGCGCCTCGGCGGTCGCGCTGTCGCCGGTGCTGAGCGCGAACGTGCTCGTTCTGAACAAGTTTTATCAGGCGATTCGCGTGGTCAACGTCCGCCGCGCCTTCTCGCTGCTGTGCCGCGAGCTGGCGGAGGTGGTCCACATCGAGACCGACGCGGCCGGCCAAAGCAAGTGGCAGAACTTCGATTTCGTCGAGTGGACCGAGCTCAGCCAACTCAAGGCCGAATTCGAGCCTGATGCGCACGACTGGATTCACACGGTTCGATTCCAGATCGCGGTCCCGCGCATCATCCGGCTGCTCGGATACGAGAAGCTCCCGCGGCAGGACGTGAAGTTCAACCGCCGCAACATCTACGCGCGCGACGGCAACAAGTGCCAGTACTGCGGCAAGCGCATGAGCACGACGGAACTGAGCCTCGATCACGTCGTCCCCAAAAGCCAGGGCGGCAAGGCGACGTGGGAGAACATCGTCTGCTGCTGCGTGAAGTGCAACGTGAAGAAAGGCGGCCGAACCCCCGAGCAGGCGCGCCTGCACCTGATCACCAAGCCGGTGAAGCCCAAGCGCAGCCCGGTGATCAACATCCGGCTGGCCGACGAGCGTTACAGCAGTTGGAAGCAGTTTCTGGACACGGCGTATTGGACGGTGGAACTGAAGTGACGCCGTCCGCAGGCATGGCGAATGTTTCAGCGACCCTTCACCATCGCCCAGCGGAAGAAAGCGCAGGCGATCCTTCGCTCGATGAAGACCACGTTCTCGACGATGCGAACCCGATTTCGTCCAACGGATGCCCGCGAGCGGGAATTGGCGCGCGAATACCGGAAGCTCGCGCTCGATTTCGCAGAGGCGCTTCGGTCGAATGATGCTAAAGTCAATGCGGCGTTGCTGAACGCGCTGTTGGCGCGATCAAATGCAATCGGGCTGGAGTACGTGATGCGTCGCAACAGTTTACCCCGGGAGCAGCGGCGATGATTGACCATTACATCACGACCGACATCTCCGCGTCCATCGTCGACACGCTGATGGCGCGTGGCTGGACCCTTGATCGGGTGGCCAAAACGATCGACGCTCCGCTGTCGTTCGTTCGTGGTGTCCAAGCGCAGACGCACGTGCTCACAATGAAGGATATCAAGCGGCTCGCGCGTCAGACGGGGCAGACGGCGGAACTGATGGTGTTCAACGCATTCGGACCCAAGAGCATCAAGCCCGAGTTGCGGGGTCTTTTCGCGGCGACGCGCACCTTTCTGGAGCTGTCATCCTCCGTCCGCGCCGAACCTGCGCGAAAGCGTGCCAAGAAGCGCCGCGACCGCACGAAAGCCGCCTGACCACCACGCCCACCCCGTCACGTGTGTCGGCGCGATCAGCGGGGGGGGGGAAATCATTCAACCACACTGAACCGGCAGGATACCCGTTGCACCCGCGCGCGTCGCAACCGATGCTATCGGGCATGAGCGAAGCACGATCCGAAGGGGCGGCGAAAACCATCACTTGCCCGAAGTGCCAAGGCGCGATGGCGCCCGTCACGTTCGAGGAGATCACCGTCGACCGCTGCACAAGTTGTGGCGGGCTGTGGTTCGACGTGATGGAACAGCGCCGGCTGCGCGACCGTCCGGGATCCCAGGTGATCGACACCGCCCCCGCTCAATCCACCGGCGCGCCTAATCCGCCGGCCGCGCAGATGATCTGCCCCTGCTGCAACGTCCCGCTGACGCGGCTGAAGGACGTGGACAACCGCAGCATCGAGTACGAATACTGCACGATCTGCAACGGCGCGTTCTTCGATGGGGGGGAGTTCCGCGAATACAAGGACACCTCCTTCCTCGGCTCCCTCCGCCACGTCTTCGGCGACCGGTCGTCGCGGTGAACTTTCGATGACGAATCGCAGGCGGCGCTGACGAACTAAAAAAAAGACTTGACAGTCCCGCGATAGTTAGTAATTGTTTAC
Source organism: Tepidisphaerales bacterium (assembly GCA_038233535.1). Lineage (GTDB taxonomy): Bacteria > Planctomycetota > Phycisphaerae > Tepidisphaerales > Tepidisphaeraceae > DASYWJ01. Next base: position 6,975 of record JBBSLV010000165.1, read on the forward strand.
TAACTTAACTGGGAGGTCTGATGTCTTGTTTGATCATGTGCAACGTGTTTCGTTCCGCCCGCACGACTGCCGCTGCCGCCGCGCTGGCGCTGGCGTGCGCCGGGGTCGTGGGGTGCGCCAGCTACGCCAGCCCCGGTGGGCCGGCGGACATGGGCGTGATGGGGGTCAAGCCGCAGCTTGCCGCCGACCGGGCGGCGCAGACGGGCATCACGATGCAGGAGAAGTTTGACCGCAAGCCGCTGGCGCGCTTTCCCGCCGCCATCGCCGTGGCGCGCGTGCAGGCGCCGGGCTACCGCTCGCGCACGGCCGGCAGCTACGGCGGGCACGGGGGCGCGTACTCCGTCGTCACCACCCGCGACGTCGAAAAGCCCGAGCACCTCGAAAAGCTCGCCAAGCTCGACCTGATCAGCGGCATCGGCCCAATCAACCGGCTGCTGCTTCCCACGACCGGATTGCGCTCCGATCAGGAGCTGCGCGAGGCGGCCGCGTCGATGCAGGCGGACCTGCTGCTCATCTACACGCTCGACACGAGCTTCTACGTCCGCGACATGGCCAAGCCGCTGAGCGTCGTGACGCTCGGTCTCTCCCCCAACCAGCAGGCCCGCGTGACGACGACGGCGTCGGCGGTGCTGATGGACACGCGGAACGGCTACATCTACGGGCTGGCCGAGGCGACCGATTCGTACAACCGGCTCGCCAGCGGGTGGACGAGCAAGGACGCGATCGACGCCGCGCGATTGAAGACCGAGGCGGCGGCGTTCGAGAAACTCGTGGGCGAGTTGGAACAGACATGGGCGGGCGTCATCGCGCGCTACGCGAACCCCGCTGAGACGAGTGTCGGTGGGTGAGAAACGTGCTCATTCCCCGTTTAGCCGCCGCGCGTGGGCGGGGGGGCCGAGGCAGCGGCCAAAACGATGGCGCCGGCGATGAGAAGTTTTTTCATGGAACGTTCTTTCAAAGGGAGGTTGGGACAGGGAGGTGGTCCAGGAATGACCGACCCGTCGGGAGAGGCGATCGTAGCGGATTTATCAGAACGAAACGTTTCTGATTCGTCTTTTGTGGCATTCGATGCGATAATAGCGTTTCAATACCGAATCAAACGGCACACGACGACATGATCAAGAGCACCGGAAGCGTCCTTAGCGAGCCGAAAGACGCCAGCGAACCGAGCCCGCGGCCACAGTTGCGTAGCGGGACGGCGGCGCGACTGGCCGGTCTCACGCCCTCCA
>JBBSLV010000166.1:0-8199 GCA_038233535.1 Tepidisphaerales bacterium
CCTGGCGAGGCCGCTTCAGCGGCTGGGATGCCCGCGCGCATGCCCCAGCCCTGAGTCTGCCCCGCGCCCAGTGGTCCACCGCGGACGCGCATGTCGATCTCCGGAATCAGTGAGAGCCGGTCCCCCTTCGTTGATCGGCGCATCTGATTCCCTATGATGCCGCGTCGTTCAGCCGGGGGGAACTTTTCCATGGCGCAGCAGCGAGTTCGAGGACTTTATGGCTCAGCAGCAACAACGAGGAAACGCGGTCATCGGGCAGTCGGGCGGGCCCACGGCGGTGATCAACCAGTCGCTCGTCGGCGTCGTCGACGAACTCCGCAAGACCGGACACGTCAACCGGCTGCTGGGCGCCAAGCACGGCGTGCGCGGGATCGTCAGCGAGCAGTTCATCGAGCTCAACGACGTCCCCGACGACCTGCTCGCCCGCATCGCCAAGACCCCCGCCGCCGCCCTGGGCAGCACGCGCGACAAGCCGGACCCGGCGTACTGCGAGCGCATCTTCCGCTCGTTCGCGAAAAACGACGTCCGCTACTTCTTCTACATCGGGGGCAACGACTCGGCCGACACCGCCCGCATCGTCAACGACCTCGCCAAATCCGAGGGCTACCCGCTCCAGACGTTCCACATCCCCAAGACCATCGACAATGACCTGCGCGTGCACGACCACACGCCCGGCTACGGCAGCGCGGCGCGGTGGGTCGCCGCCGCAGTGCGCGGCGACAACTTCGACAACAAATCGCTGCCCGGCATCAAGGTCGACATCATCATGGGCCGCAATGCCGGGTTCCTCACCGCCGCGTCGGTGCTCGCGCGTCATCGCGACGATGATGGGCCGCACCTGATCTACGTCCCGGAAGCGCCCGTCAGCGAGGACACGTTTTTGGGCGATGTCGACGCGATGTACAAGAAGCACGGCCGCTGCCTCATCGCCGTCAGCGAGGGCATCACCGCGCCCGACGGAAAGACGTGGTTCGAGAAGCGCGCCGAAACCCACGAGCGCGACAGCCACGGCAACCTCCAACTTTCCGGCTCCGGCGAGCTGGGCGACTACATGGCCGACCTGATCAAGGCGAAACTCGGCGCCACGCTCCGCGTCCGCGCCGACACGTTCGGCTACGTTCAGCGCAGCTTCCCCATGCAGAGCGAGACCGACGCGCACGAAGCCCGCCTCGTCGGGCAGATGGCCGCGCGATACAGCCAGGAGCCGGGTTCGAGCGGCTCCGTCGCGATGCGCCGCGTCGGTGGCGGCGCGTATCAGATCGAGACGTTCCTCACGCCGCTCTCCACGGTGGCGAAGGAAACCAAGCATATGGACGCGAGCTTCATCGAGAACGGGAACAACATCACGAAAGCGTTCATCGACTACGCGACCCCGCTGGTGGGGAAGCTGCCGGAGGTGGGGACGTTTGACGAGCTGGGGAAGTAAAGGATCTCGGGCGCCGGTGAAGCGCCCCGCTTGCTCTGTAAAGCGCCCCGCTTGCGGCGGATCCCTTCCGTCCGAATGAAGAAAACCCGCCGCAAGCGGCGGCGCTTCACGGGTTTTTCGACAATTCCTTCCCGCGCGTCCACGCTCTTAAGAATCAGAGCGATCCCTTCGTGCTCGGCACTTGATCGTTCCGAGGATCAACGCTTACCGCCTGCCTCAATGCCTTCGCCGTCGCCTTGAAAATCGCCTCGGCGATGTGGTGGTTGTTCGTGCCGTACGGGACGTTCACATGCAGGTTGCACCTGGCGTTGGTCGCGACGGATTTGAAGAACTCCTCGACCAGCTCCGTCGGGAACGCGCCGATCATCGCACCGCGGAACGGCGCATTGAAAACCAGCGCGGGACGACCCGACAGGTCAACAGCCACCTGCGCCAGGCTCTCATCCATCGGCACGATCGCCCAGCCATAGCGGTATATCCCGCGCTTGTCCCCCACCGCTTTTTCGATCGCCTGGCCGAGCACGATGCCGACGTCTTCCACCGTGTGGTGCGCATCGACGTCGAGATCGCCTTGGGCGTGGACGGTCAGGTCCAGCAGCGCGTGGCGCGCGAGCAGATCGAGCATGTGGTCGAAGAACCCCACCCCGCTGCGCGCGACGCACTTGCCCGTGCCGTCGAGGTTCAAAGCCAGGCGGATTTTGGTTTCCCTGGTTTCGCGGGTGATTTCGGCGATGCGGTCAGGCATGGGGGCAGATGATACGCGCAGCGCCCCACGCGGCAAATCGGACTGGGCGCAACCCATCAGCGCACAGAAATTTCACCGCGGAAGGCTCATGACGTATGCCGTGATCGAGCTGTACGCCGACGAGGGTCGCGCCCTTCCGCAAACCATGACGCTGGTCATCTGGTCTGATGCGCTGGTGGAGGTCGCGTGAAGTATCGCGAGGTGGCGCAAACTCCCCAGTTCGGATGTCGCGAGATTGCCCGCCGTGGCGGCGGGTCGCACCGCAAGTGGATTAACCCGGCCAACAATCGATCACCGTCGTGCCGGACTGGGGCGGCCGCGACTTGAAGTCGGGAACGGTCCGTGCGGCGGTGCGTCAGTTGGGGCTGGAATGAGACCGGTTCACGGCGGCCTGAGAGCGGCATCCCACGCAGTGCGGCGCCCCCTACGGGGGCATCGTGCGGTCGAGGCGCTCGATCACCATGCCGAGCATGTCGCGGCGACCGGGGGTCAGCTCGGCGCCGCCGAATCTTATGCGGTAGAACAGGTGCGTGAGCCTCCGGACGGCGTCGTACACCTCGGCGGGCAGGAACGAGAGCGTGTCGCTGAATTCCTTGGGGGTCAGGTGCTTGGGGCGCACGATCTGGCGGCGCTCGAGCAATCGGATCAGATCATCGTAGAACCCGAGTTGGCGGGCGAGGCGGAGCTGCTCGCTCTGGGGGAGCGCGTCCAGGCCGATGCGCACGGCGCGTCGGCGCAGTCGCCAGCGCTCGAACACGAACCAACCGATCGCGCCAAACATGACCAGGATCATCAGCCCGATGAGCGGGCCGAGGAACTTCGACGCCAGCCACAGCCCCGCCGCTTCCAGGTACTCCGGCAGCTTGCCGAAGATCGCCTGGGAGTTGTTGGCCGTGTTGACGATGGATTGCTCGAGGTTGTCGGTGACGTTGTCGCGGCTGTCGCCGTCGTACGCGACGACCTTCGTGGCCCACGTGTACTCGAGGTACTCGACGAGGTGCTTCATGCGTGAAAGCAGCCCCGTCTGCCGCTGCCCCTGTCGCGGGTCGCGCCCGCTGGTGGGGTCGAACGTCTTCCACGTCCCGTTGGGCATCAGCACCTCGACCCACGCGTGAGCGTGGGCCTGGCGGACGACGAACTGATTCACGAGCGGGTTGAACTCATCGGATTTGAATCCCACCACCATCCGCGCCTGCAACCCCAGGGTCTGGCACATCAGCGTCATGGCGCCGGCGAAGTATTCGCAGTGCCCGCGCTTCAGGTCGTAGAGGAAAGCGACCATCGGATCCTGGCCTTCGATGCGTTTGGCGTCGGTGAGATCCAGCGTGTAGGCGAAGGTGGTGCGGAGGTGGTTCTCGATGTTGGCCGCGATCGTCTCGTCCAGCGGGGATGATTCGCCCGCGGGGGCGTTGCGCTGGGCGAGTTCGGGGCCGGCGACGTCGGGACGGCGGGCGTACTGGTCGATTCTCGGGTCGATGACCGAGCTGCCCGGGAGCTTGCGCGAACGGAAGTAGCCGCCGATGCCGCCGGTGACGCCACCCCCATCTTCGAGCGACATCACCGGGCGCGGGGATGCGGTGAGCACGCCCGTGGAGATCACCTCGTACTGCACGGTTTGCCGAATTGGTTCATAGGATCGCAGCGACTGGTCCCATCGCGTCAGGTACACGGTGTGCCCGCGAAACGGCCGGTAGCTGATGATGCCGGGCATGGCGAACAGCGCCTGGGTGCCGGTGGGCTGTAGCGTGACTTCCTGCCGCCAGCGATCGCCTTCGGGGATGGGGTTTTGCCCGGTCAGCTCGGCAGGCTCGCCGCTGCGGAGTTCGAACGATCTGGGCTGCTCGCGCACGCGGCTCCACTGCCACGCCCCGCCGCCATCGGTGCCGTCCCCGTTGTAAATGTCCAGCGTCAGCCCGCGGAGCAGGATCGGCTCCCCGCCTTGCACGGGGACGTCGTTCTTCCATAGCTTGACGTGGGCGGCCACCTCGTCGTTTTGCGTGATCTTCGCGACATTCTGGAACCCCACCTGGTCGCTGAAGCCGGTGAGGGTCTCGCTCTGTCGGAACTGGAGCGGCCCGAGCAGCCCGGCGCCCGTGCCGCGCGGGAACAGCACGAACACCCCGATCGCCATGACCACGGAGACGAGCGAGACGAATGCCGTCAACCGGCGCATCGATTGGGAGAGGTTGCGCTGGTCCTGCCGCAACGTGCCGGGGTGCAACCGCTCATCGGGCGTGGCAATCGCGGCCCGCGCCTGGTCCGTCTCGACCTTCAGATGAAACAGCAGGCAGCAGTACAGGGAGAGGAACAGGTACGCGATGAACATCAGCCCGAACAGCAGCGAAGCGGTGTTGATGGCGGCGGCGACCATCAGCAGGAGGCTGAGGACGATGAGCTGGGCATAGTCGCGATTGGCGCGCTGCTCGTAGAGCTTGATGAGCTGGAGGAGGACGAGGAACTGCCCGATGACCAGCACCGAGCGCGGCCCGAGCTGGCGAACCTGGAGCGTGACGTACGCGAACGCCGCCAGCGTGATGACGTTGGCGACGAACCGCGGCAGCGGGCGGAACCGATCGGTCCAGACCAGCCATGCGTTGATTCCGATGCCCACCATCGCCAGCACCCACATCCCCGGCGTCTGCGCCGCCAGCGCGAACCCGCAGAGCCCCAGCGTCAGCAGCGTGTACAGCGCGGGGCGGAACTGGTGAATGTCGTACAAGGAATGGCGCATTTTTCTCAGCGGACAGTAGGCAGTAGGCAGCGGGCAGTAGGCAGGGAAAAAGACGGTGCTTCGCTTCGTTTTCTTTCTGTCTATCTATGCCCGCTTCCTACTGCCTACTCTCCTTTATCTTAGGCTGCTGATCCGCCGGCATGCACCGGGCGAAGTCGGTGGTGGGCGGGAAGCGGAACCAGCGGTCGGCCTGGGGGCTGGCTGCGTTGACCACGACCAGCCCGCTGCGCATGTGATCGGCGATGCCGACCTGCACGTCGCGCGGGGTGATCAGCACGGGCGTGGTGGTCGACTTCAGGAGTTCAAAGGAACGGTCGAGCAGCGACTGCGTGTCATGCTGCGTGTTCAGCTCCAGCCGGGCGAGCACGGCGAGCAGGTCGCGGCGGTGGCGCTTGCCGCGCGTGGGGTTCACCCCCACCCACCCGTCCGACCAACCGTACAGCCCGACGCTCAGCCCCTGCTCCAGCGCCGTGCTCGCCAGCGACGCCGCCATCGCAATCGCCTTCTCGACCTTCACGTGGCTTTCCAGCGTGCGGTCGGGCAGGAATGTGTCGATGAGGATCAGCATCCGCGGGGGCGCGACCTGCGTCATCTCCTTGGCCACGAGCGTCCCCATGCGCGCGCTGCGCCGCCAGTGGATGAAACGCGGGTTCTCGCCCGAGCGGTGCTCTTTCACGCCGTAAAACTCGTCCATCCCTCCGCTGCGCGGGCGGATCATCGCGCCGCTGGAATCGGCTGAGCGGCACATCGCCAGCAGCTTCGGATCGACCTCCGCCAGCGCGGGGCACACGAGCATCGCGTCCGGTTCGCGCCGCTCGACGGCCCGCTTCACGAACCCGAACGGGAAGCTCGTGCTCATCTGGTAGCGGCCCATCTCGTGCAGCCCGCGCCGCTTGGGCATGATCTCGATGGGCACGGTGGCCGTCATCTTCGCCGCGGCGTGCAGGAGGTAGCTGACCGTCTGGCGCGTGAACGCTTCGGTTCCGTCCAGCTCCGACACGCAGATCGACAGGCTCGGCCAAAACCGCTTTTCGTTGACGAAGTGATAGGTGACGGTCGTGGGCTGCCCGACGACGGCCAGCTCCGGCAGTTGCCGGCGGACGCCCAGCTTGCGCAGGACGATCTTGCTCACCACCCCGCTGACCAGCAGGATGCCGATCATCAGCCCGAACACCCCGTACAGCAGGTTCGCCTGGCTGTTCATGGCGGCGAGGCCCATGAACATCATCATGGAGCAGTAGACCAGCCCGGTGATGGAGAAGTCGAGCGACGGCTTGCGACGGACGAGCGTCGCGGCGTGCGGAGCGGCGTGTTTGCGAGCCCGTTGAGCCATGTGCGATGTCCGGCGGGCGGCAGGCAGCGGGCAGCGGGCAGAAAAACGCTGCCTCCACTCGTTCCCTCTGCCTACTGCCTACTGCCTACTCCTCTTCAGCGCGGCGCCGCCACCTGGCCCATGATTGATTCCAGCACCCGCGCCGTCGCGTTGGCGTCGCCGTTGTGCAGGTACGTCTTGCTCACCACCCGGTGCGAGCACACGGGGATGAACAGCCCCTTGACGTCGTCCGGCGTTACGTAATCCCGCCCCTCCAGCAGCGCCGACGCCTGCACCGCCTGCGTCAGCGCCAGCGACCCCCGGGGGGACACCCCCAGGTGCAACTGCTCGTCATGTCGCGTTCTGTCGACCAGGTCGAGGATGTAATCGACGATGGCCCCATCCATCCGGATTTTCGGCACCAGATCCTGCAGGACCACGATGTCAGCGGCGTTCATCACGGGTTGCAGCTCATCCAGCGCGCTTCGGCCGGGCTGCGTCGTCAGGATTTTGTACTCCGCCGCCCGATCCGGATACCCCACCGCCACCCGGAGCAGGAACCGGTCGAGCTGGTTTTCCGGCAGGTAATATGTCCCCTCGAACTCGAACGGATTTTGCGTCGCCACGACCATGAACGGGCGCTCGAGCGGGCGGGTCTCGTTTTCAACCGAAACCTGCTCCTCGCTCATCGCCTCGAGCAGCGCCGACTGCGTGCGCGGCGTGGTGCGGTTGATCTCGTCGGCCAGCACGATGTTCGCGAACACCGGGCCGGGCTTGAAATCGAACGTCTGCGTCGTGTTGTTGTAGATCGCCACGCCCAGCACGTCGCTGGGCAGCAGGTCGGGCGTCAACTGGATGCGGCTGAACCTGCACGAAATGCTGCGCGCCAAACTCTTGGCCAGCACGGTCTTACCGACGCCCGGCACGTCTTCGATCAGCACGTGGCCACGCGCCAACAGGCCGATCAGCAGCAAATCGACGGCACGCGAATGCCCCAGGAACACCTTGCGGATGTTGTCGCGAAGCCGTTCAACCTGCTGATTCGCCACGGACCACCTGGGCAAAACTGCTCGTTCTTCCCGTCGTGGCGAATCTTAGCAGCAATTGCGGCGCGCTTCCACGGGAGGGGGACGAGGCGTCTACGGTATGCGGCAGAACCAAGCGGGAACAGAACGGCGGCAGCTCTTGCGGGTGCATCTCGCGAGAGAGTTTCATCGAAGATCGTAGAGTGAATTATCCGGCGAAATGAAGCCCGTGCCGGGCGCGACGTTCGGTTTGATGTGCCGCGCTTCGAGTGATTCGGCGTGGCCGTCGCAGAACGCGGCGTTGGTCAGCCGGGTGCGTGCGTGACGAAACCCTTGGGTCCCCGCAGCCTTGGCTGCGCTGCCTTCGGCGAAGCTGAACGGGTCTTCAAAAGGGCTGGGCAGGGGCGAGCGCATGTACTTGTTGGCGCCCAGTGCCCACTGTCCGTCGCCGAACAGGATCGTCTCGCTCGGTCGTCGCACCTGCGCAAACCGCGCCGGCGCCGGGATCCGTTCGCCAAAACCGCGCCCGATGTAGCTCGTGTTGTAGTTGTAGCCGGTGTAGGGATCGCCGGGCGAGTTCGATCGACCGTCGAAGGAGGGACATTGCTGCACGCGTGCATCGACGCGCCCGCCCCACAGGAGGCCGGGCGTGACCATCGAGCCGATGCGCGTGAAATCCCACGAGGCCAGCACGGGCGGCGTCACCGAGAAATTCGGCCATTGCGCCGGGGGATAGCTGCCGCGGTTCTCGGCCACGTATGCCGCCGACACAACCGCCATCTGTCGAAGGTTGCTCAGGCACGCCGTCGTGCGCGCCGCGTCCCGGGCGCGCACCAGGACCGGCAGAAGCAGACCCATCAAGATCGCGATGATGGCAATCACCACCAGCAGCTCGATGAGCGTAAATGCACCGCGCAAGGGATAAGTCCTGGTTGGCCGCATCCTGGCGGAAGAGCGTTC